>DAONEL010000062.1:0-15880 GCA_035403045.1 Bacteroidales bacterium | reverse complement strand
GGGACAATAACCTGTTTGAAAAGCGGTGCGAGGCATTTATCAGGGATGCCATCGTTATAATGGAAGAATTAATGGAAGAGTGACCTATTAATAATGCGCTGACAGATTTTGATCCTTTGAACGGCAAACTTAACGGACTAATTACTTTACCGGCAGCACAAAAGATGAACTGACGGGTGCATGGTCGGAGTCATCAATGAAATCCTGATGTGTTATTGTGCTGCCTGCACTCCAGTTGCTATTGGTAAACAGGTAATCAAGGGTTCGGTCCCAGAAATGTTCCGGACGGGTAGTATGGGTGAAGTATAAGGGCTGATTTGCGGAGTAATCAGCCAGGCTTACAGCACAGTTATAGTTTGCATATAAGGGCACAAGCCATTGATTTTCGGGCGTGTAATTGCTGCCTTCTTTATGCTGCGGGTCATCTCCCGGCTGGTGAAATAATTCCCCGGGACACATGTCTTCATGACAATAATCGGTTGAATCGCTCCCGGGCGGAAGTGTGTTTAAATCACCTCCCGCCACAAAATAACCGTTGCCTGCGTTAATCCGGTCAAGTTCTTCCCTGAATTTTATGATGTGCTGGTGCTTCGTGTCATCAGTGGCAAAAGCTGAAGCATGAATATTCACAGCATAAATATTGTCATAACCCGGTATGTTGATCCTGGCTTCCACCATGCAGCATCGTTCATAATAATACCTGACAATGCCGCTCTGATCGCCCCGGAGATCGAGCGATATGCGTTTTGCATCAGCCATTGGCCAGCGTGAAAGAATCGCATTGACCTCATTCATCCTCCCCAATCCGTCGCTTGGAATAAACTGAGCCTCCCATTGCGAGCCGTATGCCGCATAATTAAAATATGTGTTATCAAGCAGCCACTGCAGCTCATCCACATAAGCCGACCGTGTAGAGTTGATATCCACTTCCTGCAAAAGCAAAATGTCAGGCTGAACCTGGTTTATATGATCGGCAATTACCTGCAGATTTGTCAGTATTTCTTCTTTAGTGTAAACAACCTTGTAGCCACAGGCATCACCAAACCATGGCCCGCGGCCTATGCCAAACCGGATATTCCACGTCATCACCTTGACAGTAGTTCCCGGCACAGGCTCTTCAACTTTTGTACTGCGCATGTATAAAATAGCAGCCTCTTCTTCATCGAAACCCGTTGCCGGTTTTTCGCAGGTATTAAACAGTAAAAGAAAAAGCGGCATCAATAAGAAACCTGCTTTTCCGGGAGAAATCAGCGTTTTCATTACCCGGGGTAATTTAATATGTAAAGATAATGAATTTAAAGGTGGAAATGAAGCAGTACAGCCATTGCCGGAAGGCTTGAATATGCCGGGCAATGTGCTTCAGCTGTAATTTTTCCGGCCTGGCATTACACAGAACGAATCATGAAACAACTACTGAAATCTGTTACTTTTTCTTGGTCACAATCACTTCGGTTTCAACCTGTTTTCCATTAAAATGGATTGTCACCCTGACGGGTCTATCTGAAAAAACCTGGTACTCTGTAACTTTCCCATCTTCCCACGAGCAGTTGACGGTGTAGCCGTTGCGTGCCCTTAACCCAGTGAAAGAGCCTTTAGCAGCCCAGCTTTCAGGAATGGCAGGCAGCAGGTAGATTTCTCCGGTATGGCTTTGGATCAGCATTTCGGCCATGGCAGCAGGTATTCCGAAATTACCATCGAGTTGGAATGGAGGGTGATTGCAGAACAGGTTTGGGAGGGTATTGTAAGTTAACAGGCCTCTAACCATGATGCCGGCTTTATCGCCTTCGCCCAGTCGTGCCCATATGGCGCACCTCCAGGGCCACGTCCACGAACGACGACTGTCGCCAATGGTTGATTCCACGGTGAAAGGTTTATCGATATTTTTCCCGTAGCAGCCGCTGCGGCTCAGCAGGCTGATTTTTGCAGCCTGTGCCAGTTCGGGGGTGAGTGCTGTGCTTATCTGCCGGCCCGGGAAAACTGCAAACAGGTGTGAAGTATGCCGGTGCTGGTCATCGGGATCATCCCGGTCGTCCTGCCACTCCTGCAATTGTCCCCAACGCCCTGTTTTGTTCGGAGCCAGCCGCTTTTGCATACCGGCAATCCTTTCACGGTAAGCGCTGTCGGTGTGCAGGTAAGCCGTCATATCGAGGTAATTCTGAAACAGGTCCCAGATGATCTGCTGGTCATGCATCACGCCATCCTCGCGGGGGCCATGCTCCGGCGACCAGCCATCGGGAGCGACCAGCAGGCCGTCTTCACGGGTTTTGAGCCTGTCGTCCCAGAACTGGCAAATCTCACGGATAACTGGCAGGGCAGTTTTTTCAAGGTAATCGCGGTCCTGCCCGAAAGCCCAATGTTCATAGATATGCTGGGCATACCATGCGCTGGCAGGTATGTTCCACTCCCAGCCGTTTCCGCCGAAAATGCTCTGGCTTGTGCGGGCGGTCCATCCACGGGTATTCTCACCGAATGCTTTCCGGGTAGCAATGCGGCATGGTTCACGACAGGCATCAATGAAACTGATCAGGGGTACGACACATTCAGCAAGATTGGTAGTTTCGGCTGCCCAGTAGTTCATCTGCAGGTTGATGTTGCTGTGATAATCACTCGCCCAGGCGGGTGTATTGCTGTTATTCCACAATCCCTGCAGATTGGCAGGCAATCCTCCGGGACGCGAACTGCTGATGAGCAGATAACGGCCATAGGCGAACATGGTTTCTTCAAGGTCCGGATCATAGCCTCCTGACTGGTACTTTGCCAACCGCTGATCGGTGGGTAAAGCGGAAACAGCCGGATCACTTGTGCCTATATCAATGGAGGCAGCATTAGCCAGGCGGCCAAAGTCCCTGATGAGTTCCTTTAGCAGTGACTGGTAACTCTTTTTACCGGCTTTAGATAATTCTGATTTGATCACGGGCAACGGGTCCTGCCCCCGCCAGTTTGAATAATAATCGGGTTTATAGTTGGTTCGGGCATCTACCAGCAGGGTGACGGATTTGCATCCCGAAAAGGTAAGGCCTTTATTACCTGTGATCACGCTTCCGCCCTGGTTTGTAACCATAACCGATGCAGCATATTTCAGGCCATTGGGCATAGTTCCGCTGAAAGTGACCACATTATTAGTTGTATAACTTTTAGCACCCTGTGCTGAGTTAAGTGCAATGGTTCCGCTAAGGCTTGAAGTTCCGTCAGCCCGGAACCTGAAAACCATCACCTGTGCAGGGTAACTTGCAAAGGCTTCACGCGAAAAGGTTGTTCCCGCACATTTGAATGACGACCTGAGTATTCCGGTTGAAATATCCAGTGACCGCATGTAATCCTTTGCCTGACTGAAATCTCCGGTGAAGGAAATTGTGATATCCCCGAAATTCCTGTAACTGCCAAATCCATGGTCGCCGGTAAGGTATTCGCCATCCCAGTTGTTGTCGCCCGACCAGAGGCTCTGCTCATTGAATTGAATGATTTCTCTACTTATCCCGCCGTCGGGCATGGCGCCCATGCGTCCGTTGCCGATGGGCAGCGAGTAACTCTCCCAGTCTTTCGACGGCTGGTCGTACCAAAGCAGGTTAGTGTTTTGTGAAAAACATGAATGAAAAATACTGACAGTCAGTAATGTAAAAAGAGTAATTTGTTTCTTACTGAACCAAAACGATGAGGATAAGGAGACGGGACGCATCAGGTTTGTCATGGGATATTTTTGTTGAGAGTATTGAACTCACGTTAATTTACGGTCAGGGTTTGTCTGGCTCTGATGTCAGCCGACGACGCGCCGACCTGAACATCATATTGACCTGGTTCCACCACAAAATCATTCTTCTTTTCCGAGTAATATTTCAGGTCACTTGCTTTCAGTGTGAAGGTTACCGTTTTTGACTCACCTTTATTAAGATGAATCCTGGTAAATCCCTTTAGTGACCGGATTGGCTGATTTTCTTTCGAAGAAACATTGGTTACATATAACTGCGGCGCTTCGTCTCCATCGCAACTGCCGGTATTTTTAATGGTTACGTTCACCTGAACTGATCCGTCAGCGCTTATTTCCCGGCTGCTTAACTGCAATCCGGAATACTCAAACTTTGTGTAACTGAGTCCGTAACCGAACGGGAAAAGCGGTTTCCCGTTGAAGTAGCGGTAGGTGCGGCCCTGTGTGTTGTAGTCATCAAATGCAGGAAGGTCGTTAACTGATTTATAAAAAGTTACCGGCAGCCTTCCAGCGGGATTATAATCTCCAAACAGTATATCAGCCACAGCATTGCCACCTTCCTGGCCGGGGTACCAGACCTGGGCAATGGCAGAGATATTTTCGTTCTCCCAGTTTACTGAAAGTGCGCTGCCACTGGTCAATACTAATACAACGGGTTTCCCGGTAGCATAGAGCTCCCTGATGAGTTTCTGCTGGTTTTCAGGGAGGTCAAGGTTGGTACGGTCACCGCCTTTAAAGCCTTTTTCGTTAACCATCATCTCTTCGCCTTCGAGGTTGGCCGAAATACCTGCATACATGATAATTACATCGGACTTTGCAGCTATTGCCAGCGCTTTTGCGTGTAATTCCGGTGTTGTCAGCAGTTCATCGTCAAGGTCATCGCGTTTCCATTGGAACCGGATACCGGCATAGTCAACACTGTCGGCATATTCAATCACAATTTTGTACTGTTTCCCTTTTTCCATCTTGGCTCTGAACGTTTTCATCACATTTAACTGGCAAGGGCTCCAGTTATCTACCACGAGTTTGTCCTCAAAATAAAACCTGCCGCGGTCATCAGTAACAATGCCAAGCAGGTATGTTCCGGTTTCGGGCGGAGTGATGGTTCCGCTCCAGCGAACGGAGAAATTGTCAGCCGGCACACCTTCGGCGGGGGAGTTTTTATCCCAATAAGAAGCCATATTAGAATCAATACGGCTGAAAACAGGTTTTCCTTTCAGGTCGGGATTGTTAAAATAGTCACCTTTCAGTCCGTGGCCTTCACCATTGGGAGGAGTAACAAAATCAGCGGGTACTGTGGTCAGTGCGCCGCCCTGATCTAAAGCCGGGACACCTTTTGTATATTCAATCTGAACATCGTTCCCGAGTTTATTCCTGATCCCCTGCAGGAAAGTGACCGGATGGGATGAAAAGCCGGAATAGTTGCCATAGAGAATGTCGTCGCGCATGATGTACGGACCGATAACTGCCACAGTTTTCAGTTTTTTCCGGTCGAGCGGCAGCAGATTATCCTGATTTTTAAGCAAAACGATACTTTCACGGGCGACATCGCGGGCTGTCATTGATGAAGACTTCAATTCAATATCAGCAGGTTTTATTGAGGCATATGGTACAATAGCCGGAGGGTCGAACATACCAAGTTTCATGCGTGCAAGCATAAGCCGGGTGACGGACTGATCAATTTCTTTTTCAGTAATAAGCCCTCTGTCTAAGGCTTCCTGCAGAGCAACATATTCACCGCCACAGGTAATGTCGCAGCCTGCTTTCACGGCGGTAGCGCATGCAGTAGCAGCATCAGGAGTAAACTTGTGTCCGGTATAAATATCGCCAATGGCGCCGCAGTCGGAAACCACATAACCCCTGAAACCCCAACTTTTACGCAGCATGTCATCGAGCAGGAAATGACTGGCGCAGCAGGGAACCTCTTCATATGCCGAATAAGCGCCCATTACTGAATATGCACCGCCTTGCCTGATGCAGGCCTCGAATGCAGGCAGGTAGGTTTCGAAGAGATCACGCCTGCTGGCAACGGCGTTAAAAGCATGACGCAATGGCTCGGGTCCGCTGTGCACTGCATAATGTTTAGGTGTTGAAACAATTTTTAAATACTTCGGGTTATTACCTTGTAACCCGTGAACGAAGGCAACACCGATAAGAGAAGTAAGGTAAGGGTCTTCGCCATAGGTTTCCTGCCCACGGCCCCAGCGTGGGTCACGGAAAATATTGATATTCGGCGACCAGAAAGTAAGGCTTTTGTGAACTCCCTGTATGTCGTTATTCTCTATGCAGCGATAGTACCACGCCCTTGCTTCAGTCGAGATAATGTCAGCCTCTTTCCTGATGAGCGCTGTGTCCCAGGTAGCCGCCATTCCGATTGCCTGAGGGAAAACTGTTGCATAGCCTCCTTCATTAACAATCCCGTGAAGGCACTCACCGCTCCAGTTGTAATAGGGAATACCGAGCCGGGGAATTGCCGGGGCATCAAACTGCATCTGGAGGATTTTTTCGCTGACCGTCATCCGGTTCACTAAGTCGGCAGCGCGTTGTTCAAACGTCAATGAAGTATCCTGATATGGGTAAACAGGTTGTTGCCCGATAACACGAAGAGTGCTTAACAGGAGCAGACTGAAGAATAATTTTTTCATAAAATGTCAGATTATAATGATTATTTGACCCTGATTTTACGAATAATTTTTATATCATCAGAAGCGGCACCGATCTGAAGTTCAAACTCGCCCGGCTCCACTATGCGTTTCATATTCTGGTTGTAAAGATAAAGATCGTTCACCAGGAAAGTTAATGTTACATTCTTAGTATTGCCTGGTTCTATTGTTTCTTTTCGGAACGCTTTAAGCTGCCTGACAGGTGTGACTACCGAACTGACTAAATCACGCACATAAATTTGCACGACCTCTTTACCAGCAACAGAGCCGTTATTTTTTATGGTTACTGTCACCTGTACTGTATCAGATGATGTTAATTCTGTTTTATTGATTACTGCATCATGATAAGTGAATGACGTATAGCTCAGACCGTAACCAAAACTCCAGAGAGGATCCGTTGAACTAAGTACATAGTCTCTGCCGGGTTTATCAGGACTTCCGGGCTGGTGATAGAAACCTTTATCACCTGATAAATAATTGTAGTAGCATGGCAGATGACCCGTGGATTGCGGAAAAGAAACATTGAGCTTGCCTGATGGGTTTACCTTGCCAAGCAGGACATCGGTCAGGGCATTACCCTGTTGTTCGCCACCGTACCACTGCACAAGGATAGCATCGGCATTTTCTTTAACCCAGGGAATAGCTGCAGGTTTACCGGAAATGAGAACTACGATCAGTGGTTTGCCAAGTTTCTGCAACTCTTTAAGAAGTTTCTCCTGCATACCTGGAAGTTCCACCTGGCTAAGGTCAAATCCTTCGCCGCAGGTTACTCCGGCATTATCGGTAAATGTGCCGCTGCCCAGTCCGACAGCAGCAATAATGACATCGCTTTTTTGTGCTGTCTCAATAGCCTGTTGAAAGCCGGAAGTGTCAAGGCTCCAGTTATTACAGCCTTCAGCATAGGTAATTTTAACTTTGTTACCAACAGCGGTCTGAAGCCCTTCAAGCAAAGTGACACCGAATTTATCCTGCCGGGTCCATGTATAATCTCCAGGTTGAAACTGTGCAGCATTGGGTCCGATGAGTGCAATAGTCTGATATTTTTTAAGTGAAAGAGGAAGCAAATGATTGTTGTTTTTCAACAAAATAATGCTTTCATCGGCAATTTCTCTGGCAAGGGCAATATGTCCGGGAGAACGGATAACCTGTTTCGGATCAGCATCAGCGGTAAGGGGCTTATCAAACAAGCCGGAAGCGAATTTTACGTATAGGATGCGTTCTACAGCCTGATCAATATATTTTTCATCCAACATATTTTCCTGAACAAGTTTTTCAAGGTCAAGATAACAACTTCCTGCAGCTTCAAGATCAATCCCTGCCATCACCGCCATAGCAGCGGCTTCTGTATTGTTGCCGGCAGTTTTATGGAAGTAATTCAACATAGCTACCGATCCCCAGTCGGAGTAAACGTACCCCTTGAATCCCAATTCGTTGCGGAGTAGTTCGGTGAGGAAATAGTGTGATCCAGCTATAGGTTCGCCATCATAGGAACTGTAACAGTTCATGATGGATAAAGGGTTGGTTTCTCTGATAACCTTTTCGAAAGGGTACATATACATTGACCGCAATTCCCTTTCGCCACCAGCGACCGGTGCCAGATTGATGCCTGCTAAGGGAGAACCATGGGCGATAAAGTGCTTGGGAGTGCAGATGATTCCGTTCGACTGCATTGTTTTTACATATGCCACACCTATTGTTCCATTCAGGAACGGATCTTCACCATAGGTCTCTTCTACACGCCCCCATCGCAATTCACGGGCAAGATCAAGATCTGGTGATAAAACCTGCCTGATATTCATGGCTTTCAGTTCATCTGCAATTTGTTCTGCCATTCGTTTCACCAATTCCGGGTTGAAGGTACTGCCCTGAGCGAGTGCCTGCGGATAAATGGTACAACCAGCCTGGTAGGCGCCATGCAGGGCTTCAGTACAGGTGAAGGCAGGGATTCCCCACCGGGTGCTGTCTTTAAGGTATTGTTGCATGACGGCATAACGGGCAGATGCTGTATTAGCGTCGATTTCTGAATTGACAATACATCCGTAGCTGTTTCCCCTGAAGTTTTCAGTGCTTGTAACGTCATGTAGGTGCTGCATCTGAAGTATCTTCTCGTGCAGACTCATGCGTTTTACCAAATCAGAAACACGTTGATCCGGTGGTAGTGACCTATTAAGATAATCAGGCTGGCTCTGTCCTGATAATAGGTTGCAGATCAGTACCATAACAATCAGAGTGAAGGTATATTTCATTCTTTCAGTGTTTCGATTGAGGAGAATATGCTGGGTTTCTTTCGAGCATCAATGGTGGATTTGTAATAACAGAATTGGTTAGCAAAACTCCCTTATCGTCTTTCAGTTTTCCATCCATATTTGTGACATACAACTCCCAGAGGTTCTCATCCAATTGTTCAAGGTGATAGTAATTGGAAGGATCGCGCATAGAACGTTTGATTGCTGCAGGAAAGGCATTTGCTGCCCGGGCGCTTTCCCAGGTACGGATGATTTTGAAATAGGCAGCTTTTCGATCAGCGCCAAGCGCTTCAACACTTTTTATGCTCATTCCCTGCAAAGCATACGATGCATCCCAGCCCACCGAAAAGGATTCGAAATGCTCAAAATGGGGAATGGATTTGAATTCATTTATCGAAGGTCCATGTGTGGAAACAGTATAGAAATTAGCAAAATACATATTTCGCAGGTCCTTTCCTTCAGACCCGTTATGGCCGGGAGTATAAGCGTTATTCCATGTGAGATTATTCCCGTCGCACAGGTAACCATTATTTTGAGCGGTGATATAAAACCATCCTTCATAGCTGAGAGCTCCACTCATATTGCGAATACTTGGAGTTCCAAGCTCCCGGGCTTTACTGTGAACGCGTTTTAGAAACATCAGGCTTTCGTAGGGAGAATTCCAGTTGCTTCCGATTCCCCCGTCGTAGTCAATATAGCCGCCCCAGATATGAGTTGCAAGCCCATAATAATCTGCATATTTGGTAATCATCAGATCAACGGTGGGATAAAGCCCGTTGTAACAGTTGCGTAATAATTTGTAAATTGTATCACCTGTATGATGAGGCATACTAAATGTGCGGAACTGTCCTCTTTTTACTTTAGTGAATGAATAAGGGAATTGCAGATTTACAGGCTGTGAAGTACACAGAATTTCAGTCCCGATTCTGAAGTAATTTATTTTGTCATCCTGTGGACCAAGATACGAACCCAGATCGGCCTTTCCCCAGAACATAGTATCAGTCACAAACAATACGGAATCAGACGCAGAAATATCTCGGCTCAGCACAGTGCTGTTGCAGGTCGCCAGTCCTGAACCGGCATAGGGACTTACATCGGACTGGTCAATATTATTTTGAGTATTATTCAGAAAAAGTGACAGGGTATGGGCACCAAAATAAATTCCTGGCAAGGCGTATCTGTTTCTAAATTCATCGGGTGAAACCTTTTCACCGGAAAGCAGGGGAATATCAGGTTGCCGGAGTTGGTCGGTTCCCGGATTGGGATAAAACAACTGATTATAAATGCCTTCATGCTGAATACCCGGGTTGCATCCCCATTGTTTTGCGTAAGTGTACACCGAATCACACTCACCCCACCAGAACATATCAGGACGTACAGAAGATGGATCGCGTATCCACACTCCTTTCTCATCGGTAATAAATGGCATCCCTTCGTTGATCACGATGGGTTTCAAAACTGACAACAGCGTACTGTCGTCGGGCGAGCCATAAAGAGCAACGGAAGTGCCTGTGAAATTCGTATTCCCTTTATTCTTCGCACTATTGATCCAGTGCCTGAAAGGCTGCCCTGCATATCCGGGTAGTCCCGAAGCATACAAGGTATCGGCAATCGTAGCATTTTTTGAATGGTACATCAGCGTTATGCCTCCCGTGGCAGTATCTGGCAGGGCAGCAGTCCCGCCAAGCACCCTGAAATACTCTTCAGGATGGCAAAAGAAATCCACATCGTAACCACCGAAGCCGCAAAACGGGAAACGCTGTCCTTCTTGCACCCCATCAGGCAGAGTAAAGTACCGTGGATCAGGATTATGCACAATGGATTCGCCTCCGTAGGAATTAATTGCAGGAGGAAGCCCGGGAGCCGTGATGCTGTCGGTGCCAAGTAAACCAATAGCATAATTCACGGCTTGAGAAGTATCACGCGCTACACCGATCACTTCACCGAAAAGGTTGCTGATGATAGTTTTGTAAGGGCCCCAGATTACTGCATTGATTAGGCTATTGTCGTAATTAGTGAGTGACACGAGCTCGAAAGTAATGTATGTTGATTTTGCACAGACCACGATTTCAGCTCTCTCACCGTCCTCATAATCAAGTATTAACCGGTTGTTATGCTTTTTGTAAATAGCTTTTACGGGAGCAGTCCGGCGATAGGATGTGATAGTATTACCGGTGGCATCACGTGACCAGTCTTTCTTGAGCAGGCACATGACCGGGGATGGTTGTCCGGCTGGTGAAAAATTGCGTCCGAAGGACGGGCTTCCCGAATAAATATTCCGGAACTCAGTGATATAGCCTCTACGGTCAATGATTATTTGCAGAAACTTCGTTTTCAGGATTACCCGGGCATTTAATGTTGTAAAATGTGCGCTTAGCAGTATGATGATCATTCCTGTAACGATGCGATGTATGGTTTTCGTTGAAAGCATAGTTGGTAGTTTTAGTACTCAGCGACCCAATTTACCTCGCGATCGGTTTTGCTCAGTATCGTAATGATCCGGATGGAGTCCTCACGTTTATTGGCAATTACATCAGCCCTGTCGCACCTGAACGATTTCAGGCTGAATCCCTCAGGTTCGTACAAGTAAATTGAGTATTCATCCTTGCCGACAAGGCTGCTATTACCTTCAAGGTGCATTACATTCCAGCTGAGGTCGCTGACTTCCAGCCCGCCACAGGAGATATGCCTGCTGGTGGCAATCAATTGAGGGTGGTCCTGCTTTTCACGGATGCATAGCATCTGGCAATTGTAATAAGGATCAGGAATACCCGGTTCAAAACTGTTTTTAAATGTACCCAGGTACTTTTTTGCCCAGAATTCAAAAACATTGTATTCCTTGCCTGGATCAAGGCCCAGCTCAGCAAAGGTGAAAGACTTGCGGCTTTCGTCGGTCCTGCCCAGCAGAAGCCAGTTTTCGTAAGGTTTGTTGATTTCAAGGATAAAATGTGTGTATGGAGATGTATACCTGGCATCGAAAATGCGAGGCCCTGAACCGCTCAGCTGCGAGCCAACCCTGTTGATATACATGGAGCAGGAAGGATCGATGTCGTAAATCTGCCCGGGCATAGTGAACAGCACCGGGATGGAGCGTTTGGCGGCTTCGATCAGCGGGGTTTCGTAAACGGGAGGCTTATCAGTAAGCATAAACAGCGAACCGGTCATGGAGGTTACCATACATGCGGGAAAAGCGACCTTCTCTTTCAGTTCGATGTGGTCGGGATCGTTGCGCCAAACCACATTGTTGAAAGAGTTATACTGTGTGAGAGTGCGAAGCCCGAAACCATCGTCGCCAATACGGCAACCATCAACAATTCCGACCAGCTCAGGACGGATACCCCAGCAGGCAAGCAGAAAGTTATCATTTCCGGTCTCGTTTCTGACCGCCTTCACCAGGCTGCGGAATGCTTCCACGCGGTCGATATTCCTGGCGGCAAAATAGGCATTGTTGCTATTATAACCTTCATACATGAGGTGGCGAAGAGCATCCAGTTTGAAATACTTCCACCCGGCCTCGCTGTATCCTTTGTATAAAGGTTTAATCAGTTGTTCAAGTGTTTCAGGATTTGAGCCATCCATCACATAATTCACCCAGCGGCCCCAGGCCGGGTTGTCCTTTTCATCACTGACAAACAGCGATTTGTGGGTGTAAGCATACTCCTTGTTTTCGAATGCCACATTGGTCCAGATACCCGGTTTGAGCCCTCTGGACGAAATATACGATGCCATGGCTTTCATCCCTGAAGGAAATTGTTGGTTCCAGTTCAGCCACATTTCAGGATACGACATCTCCTGCTGATACCCATCGTCGATCTGGATATACTGCAACCCAAATGGTCGCAGTTTTTCACCAAGCACATCCGAAATCTGCTGTACATCCTTCTCGTTTACATCCCTGAAAAAGGCGTACCATGAACTCCAGCCAACTACCGGTTTGTTCCATACATCATAATTCCAGGGTTCGAACATGGTAAGACCCCTGTGTTTCTGATAGTAATGAGGCTTAAAAAGAATACATATCTCGCTGCCGCTGGCTTTGAAGCTGAAAGTATTTTTATCCTGTGTTTGCTCAACAGGGAAAATTTGCACACTTGCCTGTTCCACTGAAAGTGACCAGTCGCGTTTCCTGTCATACACCGCTTTGTTTAACAGGCTGTGACTCAGGCCAAAACTATGCCGTATGTAAGTACTTCCCGTGAAACGGTTTTCCTCGCAGGGAAACGACTGACTGCTGCCGGTTATAACGCCTTCCAGCGTTATCGGTTTTCCGTTGGTTGCAGTAAGCGTAAATGAATGGCTTATTGCACCCTCAGCATCGTCTTTGATTTCGCGGAAGTAATACTCATCAGGGTTGTGCGAAATGGCGGCAGTGAAGATGTTTTGACCGTCATAGCTTATGATAAGCTGGTTGCCGGTTATGCTCACCACGGCTGGCTGGTTGGGAGGAGCAGTAGTCTGCGCCTGAAGGAGAGAGGCTGTCAGGACAGCGAAGAAGAGTAGAATTGCCTTTCGGAACATGGTCTATATATTTGATGTTTTGTGTGTTACAACTTTAAAGTCATGTATGCTCTTTTTATCCAGGCTGATTTCTTTTGGTGTCATATTTTCAAGAAAAATATTTTTACCCGGCACATCGCCTTCAAAACTGTTGGCGCGGATGGTTACACCGGAACAGCCGTTGAGGTTCAGGGTGAATTTGTTTCCTGAAACAGGTTCGAGGGTTAGCGTTCGGATTATTCTGTTGCCCGAAAAAATCAGCCCTTTTACACTTTTCGCATAAAGAACGGGGTAATCAAAGGTCTCAAAAATGTTGTTCTCAATACGAATATTCCGGTGAACCGGATTTTTGAGGTCAACAACTGTATTTTCAGGTACAACGGCAATTATGGCACCTCCGTTGTTATACCCGCAGTCAATGAAATGATTTCCCTTTATCAGCAGATCTTTCACCACACCTGATTCGAACCAGCTGGCAGCATCATCAGCAATCTGTATGGCTGACATTCCGGTGTGATAAAAAGTGTTATTCACGACTTCGATTTTACGTCGGGTGGTAAGCAGTATACCCCTGGTATTTGTGCGTTCGAACCTGCAGTTGCTGATAATGACCGAGGGTGTCCAGGTAATATTTTCGATGCATGTGCCGGATTGAACATTTTCGGGTATTATCTCATTCAGCTCAAGTTCCATTTCGCGTGGGCTCAGCAGTTTAGCAGACCTGATAGTAGCTGTTCCTGTTTCGAGCAATGTTTCAGGCTGGATAAAAGCAACACTATCGCCTGCTTCAAATGCTGCAAATCCGTATGTCTGGTGATGCATAAACCGCACTTTCAGTTTATTCCCCGGCAGTGTTTCAACCACCCGAAGATGAGTTCCATGCACATTGACAGGGTCGTCATGAGCGCCTGAAGTGCGGCAACTGTCGATGAACACCATTCCTTTACAACCCGAAAAATGGAAGCAGTCAGCGAAAGAAGCTATGATTCTGCCTGAACCGGCAGCAGGCATCACGTTTACTTTCACGAGTGAAATATTTTCTGAAAATTGAGACACAATTCCAAGCCCGTGCATGTAGTTCATTTGCAGGTTCTCAAGCCGGATTTCACTGCTGTGGTTGATAAATGCCCCGCAGTTATCCCGGTAAGGGTCACGAATTGTGAGCACATCACCTGTTTTAAATGCCGTTTTACTGAAATCGCCCCTGAATTCTATCCTGAAAGGCGCTTTGTCAAAGGCTTCGGCCTTCGCAAACGGCCCGAACGTGCTGTATTTCAACAACTCTTTGTCAGGGCTGAAGAGTATGGTATGGTAATCCCACGGCCTCCATCCTTCACCGGTAAATATCAACCTTCCATTTTCGATCACATAGCGCGAATCAGGATGAATGTCAGCTTCAACCTTGTTATCAGTAATCGACCTGATGGTGAGTTCCGACATGGTAGGGCGCTCATAGTCAACCGCAAAATTCTTCAGGATTACATTGCGGCAGTTCTGCATGGCAAACGAAATCATTTTACCGTGCAGTACAAACCTGGCCCCGTTGCCCTCAATAGTAATATTATCAAGATTTTCGAGCCAGAGCGCTATGTTTTTTACTTTTGAACTGGTGTCATCTTCTGTGCAGTTGCTAACATAGAGCTCCTTTTTCACAGCGCCATCGGGCCAGAAATCGTACCTGCCTTTTTCGAAAATGATTACAGGATTTTCTGAAAACCTGCTTGATTCAATGATTGCCTGCACCTGGCTGACAATATTACCAAATGTGTCCGGATAAATTCCTTTTTCCTTCAGCCTGATTGTATCCTGGCAATTGCCTGCGAAAGCAAAGCTTAAAAGAAATATTGCAGTGATAATCAAACGAAGCTGTTTCATCATTTTTGAGAGCAGTGTTAGCGTATAATCTCTTTTTTATGTGCGAATCGTGTGTATCGAGCACTAAATCATTCAGATAGAATGATAATATGCCTGTCAGGATATTCATTCATCAGAGTCATCAACTTTCTCAACATTCTTAATTACCCCGGGGTGAAAACAAATCCCGCATTTGTCAGTGCTTACGGTAGTATTGCCGGTAAATATAACCGGCTTAAAGATATTAAAACATCACAACAGTAGCGGTTGCTTGAAATTTACTGATAATAGTTTCAAACAATGGATGTTAGAAAGCAGTATGACTTAAACCAGGACATTTAACACAAAAAAAACGGTGACTCTTAACCAGGATCACCGTTTTAATTTGAAGCGGGTACTTCACACATTATAGGCCAAACTCTTCATTCGTGTTCCATATCACGTTCCACATCTTTGTCGCCTCGTCCCGAAAGGTTGATGATGGCCAGTTGTTTTTTGTCTTTCAGCAGTTTCGTGGCGAGCGCAACAGCGTGCGACGATTCGATGGCCGGAATAATGCCTTCGAGTTTTGATAATTCATAAAAAGCAGCGATAGCTTCGTTGTCGGTAATGCAATGATAACTAACTCTTCCGGTTTCTTTCAGGTAGGCATGTTCGGGACCAACTCCCGGGTAATCGAGGCCTGAAGCGATGGAGTACGCCTCACGGGGTTCATCGTTCTCATCTACAAGGCAGTAGGAATATGTTCCCTGGAAAACTCCGGGTTTCCCTGATACCAGTGTTGAGGCTGTCCTGGGTGAATCGGCTCCTTCGCCGCCACCTTCAGCAGCAAAGATTTTGACAGACCGGTCATTCAGAAACGCTGAAAAGAGTCCGATAGCATTAGAACCTCCGCCTACACAGGCAAAAATGGAATC
>DAONEL010000061.1:5912-15951 GCA_035403045.1 Bacteroidales bacterium | reverse complement strand
CGCCGCGATTACCTGTCGATTGCCGAAGCCGTAATTGATATTTACAAAGCCCCTTACACCGGCTATCAGGCCGACCAGGTAAAAGTATTCAAAGGCCGCACCGGCAGCAATGTGAAAAAAGCCGATACCCTGATGGTTCAGCTTCAGGGTGGCCCGCATGTAGCCCTGCTGCTCGATATTGTGAAAAATACCGACCTGAGCATTGCCCTGGATAACCTCGACAACTACCAGTTCGATATCGTGAATATTGTAAACATTGATGATAAGCCCAACTACGTGATCGGTTTCAAACCCGATATTTCAAAAACTGAGCCGCTGTACAACGGTAAACTCTATATTGACATGGACAAGCTGGCCATCACCATGGCTGAATTCAGCCTCGACCTTACCGACCAGGAAAAAGCCTCGAACTTCTTCGTCCAGAAAAAGCCTGCAGGACTTATTTTCAACCCCACATCGACCAGCTACATGGTGACATACAAAAACCAAAACGGAAGATTTTACCTGAATTATGTACGTATCGAGTTGAAATTCAAATGTGACTGGAAACGTAAGTGGTTCAAAAACAACTATACAATCACTTCTGAAGTTGCCATCACCGACAGGCACGAGGATAATATCGTTAAATTTGCCAGTCAGGAGCAGTTCAGGGGGAATATGATATTTGCCGACAAGGTGCAGGCATTCACTGACGAAAATTTCTGGGGCAACGACAATATCATTCATCCTGAAGAATCAATACAAAATGCCATTAAGAAAATTGCAAGGAACCTGAAAGAATAGATCGTTGATCAATTGGTTGGTTGATGCGCCCGGCTGACATAACGTCTGGCCGGGCAGCTCATTAAAACGGCCATTTTAGAAAACATAATTACCTCAAAACCTGTAACATGAATTCCGGCGATTTCCAGGTACAAAAAAGGATCAGCGGTGGCGACATCGGGGAATTCAGGTCGTTGTTCAACCGGTATTATGAGCAGTTGTGCAGGTACTCATACGGCATTACCCATGACATGGACGCAGCCGAAGATATTGTCCAGGAGTTCTTTTACAACCTATGGAAAAACAGGGAGACAGCGCAGCCGGTGCTCTCACTCAACGCATACCTGTACCAGTCGGTCAGAAACAACTCGCTGCATTACCTTCAGCATCAGATAATCAGGCAGCAATATGCCGACAAAGTGGCCGCCGCCGCAGAACCTGAACCCGATGAAGAGACACTGCTTGAAATGGAAGAACTGAATATGGCCATCGACAAAACCCTGGAGAAACTGCCCGAACGTTGTTCCCGCATCTTCAGGATGAACAGGTTCGAAGGAAAGAAATACAGGGAAATTGCTGAAATCTTGTCCATTTCGGTAAAAACGGTTGAAGCCGATATGGGCAAAGCGCTGCAGGTTTTCCGCAGCTCGCTCAGTGAATTTACCAAAGCTGAATCATGAAACCCCGATTGATATGAACACAGGAGAGAATAACAGGGAATTTGATATAGATCTTGCCAGGTACCTGTGCAACGAAATGGATGAGGCTGAAAAAGCCGCTTTCGAAGGGCAGCTGTCAGGATCGGAAGAGGATGTAAAGATGACCGGTATAATGAAAGAAAAATGGAATGCCATGGAAAAATATCGTGAACCAGCACCGCCCGATGCCCGAAAAGCCTGGGATAAACTACATGAGCGCCTTCGCGACGAAGACCTTCTCCCTGCCGAAAGCCGGAAACAGGCCGGCCGTTTTGCACCGGCACTGCTGCGTGTTGCTGCTGCCATTGTAATACTGGCAGGGGTTGCATCAGCGCTCTACTTCGGCTTCGGCCGCAAAAGCAACGTTGAAATGGTACAGATAAATACTGCCCGCGAGCAGAATACACTCATCAAAACCCTTGCCGACGGCTCGGTGGTTTACCTTGCTCAGAATTCGGAATTCTCTTTCCCTAAGAGTTTTGAAAACAACAGCCGCAATGTCGAATTGAAAGGTGAAGCATTTTTTGATATAACACCCGATCCCGGTAAGCCTTTTAAAATAGAAACCGGCGATGCCATCATCGAAGTACTCGGCACGGCATTCAATGTAAAAACCGGGAATGGCAGTACTTTTGAACTCATAGTTGACCGCGGAAAGGTGAAAGTAACACTCAGGGATAATCCCTCGGTTAGCGAAATGGTAACTGCCGGAGAGATGGTTAAAGCAGTGAACAATCATGTGGTAAAGTCAAAAAGTTCAGCCGCAGCATCACAAGCCTGGTACACAAAACGAATGCAGTTTAAGGATGAACCTTTGCAGAATATCCTGAATGTGCTCAATCGGAATTTCCATACTACATTTGTTACGGCAAACCAGGAAATCGGTAACCGGAAGCTAACCGTTACATTTAGCGGCGAAACACCCGAAATAATGTCCGACCTGATTTGTCAGGCACTCAAACTGAAAAGCCAGGCAAAGAATGGAACCATCATTCTGTCGGACAACACAATCGGCCCGCAGGACAGCAAACGGTAGCCTGCCGCGACGGATTGTTCCTGCCATGGCACGTACAGCCTTCATCTTCCTCATCCCGCTGATATTCAATTATACTGCTGCCGGACAAACTTCGCTCCTCAGCAAACAGGTTACCGTACCCCGGCAGTTCACGTCGCTTTATAATGCGTTGAATATCATTTCCGAAAAAGCCGGTTGCCTTTTTATATACGACAGCAGGCTGGTTGAGAGCGACCGCCGCGTAAAACTTGAAGCAAACAATCAACCACTGTCGAAAATTCTCGATTACCTTCTTGACAATCCCGAGCTGGGATACAGGGTTATCGGGCAACATATCCTGATCTATAAAATCAGCAAGCCTGCGCTTAAATCCCTGCCCTTGCCTGTACCGGCGCCTTTAGCTGATTCGGCAAGGCAACTCGTCATCAGGGGAAATGTTTATGATCAGCAGGGAGGCAAGCCGGTGCCTTATGCTTCGGTGGGCATTATGGGAGAAAGCCTTGGTACGATTACCAATGCCGACGGATACTTTGTGCTCAGGTTGCCGGCAGGTTTCAGAGGTTCCACCCTGGCTGTCTCGCACATGGGATTTCTCACCCGCGAAATTCCAATTGATCTGCTTGATGAGCAGAAAGTGGATGTCTTTCTTGAAAGGAGAGTGATATCGCTGCAGGAAGTGATTATCCGGTACATCGACCCGGTGGCCATTGTAAACAAAGCAATGAAGAAGCGGGAGGAGAACAATGCAGTTGATCCTGCCTACATCACCACTTTTTACCGCGAAGGAGTTCAGAAGAACAACCGCTACATCAGCTATTCCGAAGCTGTTTTCAAGGTCTTTAAATCGTCGTACCGCTTCAGCGAAAATGCTGACCAGGTAAAGCTTCTGAAGTCGCGTAAGGTGCAGAATACCAATGCGAAAGATACTGTTATGCTGAAGCTGAAAGGGGGAATTTTGTCGGCACTGCAACTCGACATTGTGAAAACGTTGCCCGGTTTCCTCGACATCTCCGAAACTCCGGAATATTCGTACAATTACTCTGACCTGGTGCCGTACAACGACCGCGATGCTTATGCCATAAGTTTTGAGCAGGTACAGGGTATTGAGGATGCGCTCTACAAAGGCACATTGTATATTGACAATGAGAATTTTGCGATACTTGGTGCCGATTTTGAGATAAACCCTGACCACATTGATAAGGCCGTCGAAAGCCTTGTGCTGAAAAAAAGCCGCCGGCTGAGCGTAAAACTAGAGAAGATTAGTTACAAGGTAAGCTACACGTCCTTCAACGGGCGTTATTATCTCAATCATGCCCGCTGCGACCTGCAACTCAAAACCAGGCTCCGCAACCACCTGGTTTCTGACAACTTCAGTACATTCCTTGAAATTGCAGCCTGCCATATCGACACCACAAATGTCGTGCGCTTCGACCGCGAAGAAGTGCTGAAGCCCAATGTCGTATTCTCTGATGTGCCATATGTTTATGATGAAAGTTTCTGGGGCGACTATAACATCATTACACCGGAAGAAAAGCTTAACGAAGCGCTCTCGAAAATTAACAGGAAGATAGAGGAGATTGAATAATCACTGATAGCAGATTGTTCTGTATAACGTGTAATGCAGCAGCTTATGGAACTGCTTGAAATATAGCAGTGTACCCGAGCTATTTCTTGCCACATTTCTCACTGACATCTTCCTTGCTGTTGCAGCCACCGGCATTATAACCAATAGAAATATTGCCATTTGGGCCGGCCAGAAAATCACAGATACTTTTTACTTCGCAGGCCGAAAGCGAAGAATTTCCAAGGATGTAAATGTAATCAACGGAAGATGCTTCTACATTATCCAGTCCTGAAAGGCCGGTTAATGAATTATTGCTCCAGATATCAAGTGTTTCGGATATGGATATCAGATTTGTCAGAGCCTGCAGGCTGGTAAGTTTGTCGTTGTTCCAGAGGTATAAACTCCCGGTATATTTCAAAGTCTCAAATCCGTTGAGGGTGATAAGGTTACGGTTATCCATAACCTTAAGATTCTTACCAACAGCAAAAAGGTGAACGAGTCCGGGCAAACTTGTGAGAGATGGATTAGAAACAATTTCAAAGGTACTGTCGATCGAAATCAGATTTTCAAGCCCGGTAAAGCTTGAAAGTGAGCTGTTGTTGTGGATTAACAGGTTCCCGCCGATATGGGTCAGCCCGTGCAGTCCCGACAGGTTGATAAGGTTGGCGTTGTTGATGACAGAAAGATTCCCTGGCAGCGATTTCACATTGTCAAATCCTGCCAGGTTAGTTAAAGCATGATTGCCCGAAATGCCAAGGTTACCGCTTATGGATGTAACATTTTCCAGGCCTGCAATATTTGTAAGTGCAATATTGGCGGCTATTTCGAGGTCGCCACCAACGGTCTCCAGGTTTTCAAGTCCTGCAAGATTTAGCAGGGAACTGTTATAGGATATATTCAGGCTTTTGCCAATAGATTCCAGGCTGCTCAAACCAGTAAGACCGGCAAGGGCATCATTGCGTGCAACCGATAATTTGCCTTCAATGGAAGAAATATTGTTAAGGCCTTCGAGGCTTACAAGTGACGGGCAGTCTTCAATAATGAGATTTCCTCTGATGGTAGTGAGGCCGGCTAATCCGCTCAACTTGCTGAAATCATTTCCTGTTATGGTAACATTCCCTTCAATAATGCGGCATTCAGGATATTGGGAATGAAAAGCATCAATATCTTTCCGGGTTTCGAAAGTTACTTCCTGAAGAACATAAACATGCGGTGAGTTCTTATCTTTCGAACAAGATAATAATTGGAAGAAAATAAACAAAGTGAATAAAGCCGTTATGACTCTTAAATTCATGATAAATAGATATTTAACTGTAAAAGTAATGATTAAAAACTGCCATGGCAACAATTGTTAATAAATGAATTGCGTGTTTAACTTTTTCCCAATGAAACGCGTGTTTTAGATTGGCTGAAAAGGCACGCCGGAATAGTACAAAGCTATCGTGCTGATAGTTTTATGGAGTGGATAATATTCCGGTCACTTTCCGGATAATGTCCATTGAAAAAGATTGAAAATTAAGTTGTGGAGCTGCCGGTCGTTCCCGATCACACTTCGTTTCATCGGGATAAACTTCTCCTCCCGGTTTTTGTAAACAAAAAAATCCGCCTTATGACGGATTCATCTCCACTTCGTGGAGCTGCCGGGAGTCGAACCCGGGTCCAAACAGTCAGCAGAACCGCTTTCTACATGCTTAGTTTCCAGTTGGTTGTCGGGTAATTGCAGGGAGGAAACCGCCCAACCGCTACCGTATTCCTTTTGGTTTTCGAGCCGGCGTCAGGACTCCGCAAGCCTTATCCTTCCTTTTGCGATGCCCTGAACCGCGACGCCGGAGGGCGAAGCTTCGCGGAGGACAATTGGCAGGTTAATACTCTTGATTAAGCGGCCAATGCGTAATCGTAATTGTTGCCATTTATTTGGCGTGAACTTTTGGTTTTAACGGGCCAATCATTCAAAGTCCCGGCATGCTTACAACCCCACTGTCACTGCTGTCAAAACCAGTCAGCCCCATGTGCTTGTAGCTTCTGCAAAGGTAATGCCAAAATCAATTCCCAGGTGTTTTAACTTCAATTCACTTAATCAATAGCTAATCAGATGCTTATATCTGCCATGGCAATTCTTTTCTTAAAAATACTTAAAAGCTAAAATGTACGTTTAATTGCAAACTATATTTACTAAAAATTTCATATGAAGAATCTGTTAATTGCTTTATTTGTAATACTTTCGATTCTCTCCACCGCTGAGGCACAGCGGTTTTCAGTTAGCGGATATCTGAAAGATGCCACTTCGGGAGAAGCCCTCATAGGGGCAAATGTAATGGCCGACAGCACTGCGACCGGTACAACAGCCAATCATTACGGGTTTTACAGCCTGTCACTTTCAACAGGTTATCATGTGCTGAAATTCAGCTATATCGGTTATACAACGCAGAGAATAAGCCTGTTTGTCAGCCGGGATACGAGCTTATACATTATGCTGGAACCCGGTGTTGCCATGAAAGGCATAGAGGTAAAGGCTGACGCCGTGAATACCTCAACTCAATCTTCACGCATGGGCACGGTTGAACTCCGGCTTTCACAAATTAAAAAGCTTCCTTCGCTGCTGGGGGAGGCCGACCTGCTGAAAGCTGTGCAGTTGCTTCCCGGTGTACAGTCGGGAAACGAAGGTACAAGCGGTTTTTATGTGAGAGGCGGCGGCCCCGACCAAAACCTTATACTGCTCGATGGTGTCCCGGTTTACAATGCAAACCATCTTTTCGGTTTTTTCTCAGTATTTAACAACGATGCCATAAATCATGTGGAACTGGTGAAAGGAGGCTTTCCGGCAAGATATGGCGGACGGTTATCTTCGGTGCTCGACATTTCGATGAAAGAAGGCAACATGAAAAAGCTGAAAATCACGGGCACCCTTGGGCTTATTGCCAGCAAACTCACCATTGAAGGGCCGATAATAAAGGATAAGACTTCATTTATTGTAAGTGGCCGGCGCACATATATCGATTACCTCGCCCAGCCGCTGATGCAGATGGAAAGCAATAACTATTCCTCCGAAACGGGTTATTATTTTTCTGACATCAACGCAAAGGTAAATCATATCTTCAGCGCCAAAGACCGCATATTTTTAAGCGTTTACTCTGGCAATGATAAGTTTTACGAAATTCAGGATACGAGAGATTACCTGTATGAAGGGGAGATTTACAAAGAATCAGGCCAGTCGAAGCTCGGATGGGGCAACCTCACCAGCGCTTTGCGGTGGACGCACCAATACAACGGAAAACTGTTCGGCAACGCTACACTCACATACAGCAACTATAAGTTTTATGTAAAACAGGACCTCCTGAATTTCGAAATAAACGATACCGGCGTTGTTCAGTCACAGTACAACCTTGATTATTACAGCGGTATAAGGGATTACTCCGCCAAATACGACCTTGATTTCATTCCGCATCCCGATCACTATATAAAAAGCGGCATCTCTTTTACCAGGCATATTTTCAGGCCGGGAGCTTCGGTAACTAGTTCAAAAACAGGTGCCGATCCCACTACCGAAGAAAAAGCAGGAACTGAAGATATCCCTGTGAATGAGGTGACGTACTATGCTGAAGATGATTTCAGGGTAACCGACAAGCTGAAAATTAACGGCGGTATGCATTTTTCAGGGTTCCTGTTGAAAGAGAAAAGCTATTTTTCAGCCGAGCCGCGCCTTTCGGCACGCTATTTACTCACGCCGGCCCTGTCACTCAAGGCAAGCTATTCATACATGTCGCAGTTTGTGCATCTGCTTACCAACAGCAACATAGGCCTTCCTACCGACTTATGGGTTCCGGCAACAGCATCCGTCCCGCCCATGAAGTCGTCACAGGTTTCATTAGGCTTATCACTCGATCTGCCGCGCGATTTCCAGTTTACATTCGAAACGTATTACAAAACCATGAAAAATGTCATTGAATACAAAGAAGGGGCTTCGTTCATGTCGAGTTATACCAACTGGGAAAGCAAAGTGGAATCAGGCAAAGGCTGGGGATACGGAGCAGAGTTCTTCCTGCAGAAAAAAACCGGCGATCTCACCGGTTGGCTTGGCTATACCTGGGCACATTCCGACAGGAAATTTCCTTTTATCAATGATGGTAAAACATTCCCCTATAAATTCGACCGCCGGCATGATATCTCTTTCGTACTGAATTACCAGATTGACCCTCACTGGGATGTATCACTCACCTGGGTTTACGGTACAGGCACAGCCATTACGATGCCCACGGTTGAGTACCTTGTTATTAATGACATGTACGGGATATACCCGGTGCAGAGTTATGATAAACGAAATAGTTATCGCACGGCACCATATCACAGGCTGGATATAGGATTCAATAATGTCAAAGACAAAAAGTGGGGCCAGCGCACCTGGAGTTTTGGGCTGTATAATGCTTATAACCGGAAGAATCCGTTTTACTACCAGATCGTACAAGACTATACCGGCAAAAAGGCCTTGCAGCGAACTGCCCTTTTCCCAATTATCCCTTCGGTAAGTTACACATTCAGAATAGGTAAATAATGAAAACCATGCGCTTTACATATCTGCTTTCATTTGCCATCTTATTTATTGCAGGCTGTTCGGAATACGAAAGCATCGAAGATTTTCCGATAGCAAAACCAACTCTTGTGGCAAATTCGCTGTTTCGGGCCGACAGCGCTATTAAGGTTCATGTTTCAAGGAGCCTGAGTGTTCTCGACAATGCTGAGATATTGCCGATTACCGATGCCAGGGTTGTTATTTTCAAAGATGGCCTGCCGGTAGATACAATAAGTCAGGCCGATGAATCGCAGTATTATGTTTCGGGGATTGTTGCCGAACTGGGCCACAAGTACAGTGTAATGGTTTCACACTCAGGTTACGATACAATCAGTTCGGCTCAGGAATCGTTGCCGGCATCAGTTTCAACAGGCAGGATTACTGCAATACCGGTTGATTCCACGTTAACGGAACTATGGTATCATACTGATATACACGATGATTCCGCATTTACATACTATTCAATGGATGTGGGGGTGACCATTCAGGATCCGGGCAATCAACACAACATATATTCCCTGATCATTATGAAGGGAGATTCATCAATATTTTCATCGGAGCCCTTTTATACGATCAGAAACGCGCTTTTTACAACCAGTGATATGGCGCTGCTTGATAATGCCAATTTCGAAACCTCGGATTCTTATCATTACATTGCTTATTTTGATGACCGCAATTTCGACGGTAAAGACTACCAGTTCAAACTCAGAATCGAAGATAATGAGTGGACTACATTCGGTGCCAGGTACTATGTAGTGGTGAAGTCACTGACCGAAACATCATACAAATATTTCAGGTCGCTGAGTCATAATTATAACGAAACCAGCCCTTTCGATGAACCTTCAAGGGTGTTTACCAATATTCATAACGGGTTCGGGATATTTGCCGGTTATGATAGTAAAAGTTTCAGGATAAGATAGGATGGTTTACCTGAAAGGCTGAGCGAAAGTCATAACATCCTCGGTGGTGATGAGCGGGCCGCACAGTATGGCCAGTCGTTCAACGATGTTGCGGAGTTCGCGGATATTGCCGGTAAAATGTATTTTGCTTAACTCATCAAGCGCTTCGGGCGTAAATGCCGAAGGGGCTTTGCCCTGGCTTTCAGCCACCAGTTCCATGAAATGTTGCGCCAGCAGCGGGATATCTTCAGTACGCTCATTGAGTGTGGGAACATGGATGAGTATCACGCTGAGCCGATGATACAGGTCTTCACGAAAATTCCTGGCTGCAATTTCCTCCTGCATGTTTTTGTTGGTGGCAGCGATCACGCGCACATTCACAGGTATCTCTTTTTCGCCTCCCACACGCATGATTTTGTTCTCCTGCAGTGCCCGCAGCACTTTAGCCTGTGCCGAAAGGCTCATATCGCCAATCTCATCCAGGAAAATAGTACCATTATGTGCCTGTTCAAAGTCGCCTTTGCGTTGTTTGAT
>DAONEL010000061.1:3700-5812 GCA_035403045.1 Bacteroidales bacterium | reverse complement strand
AAACTATCCTTTATACCTTATCCATTTCCAAAGTTCGGCATAATTTACTTTCTTGCCATACATGAGGATGCCTGTGCGGTAGATTTTTGCTGCGACCCAGGTTGTGGCCAGGAATCCGGCTATGAGCAGCCCGGCTGAAAGTGCGAGCTGGCTATATGGTACCCCGAACGGAATGCGTATCATCATGATCACCGGCGAGGTGAAGGGAATCATCGACAGCCACCACGACAGCGGCCCTTCGGGATTGTTGATCACATATTGCATCATTACAATGGCAAAAATAAGCGGTACCGTAACCGGCAGCATGAATTGCTGCGTATCGGCTTCATTATCAACAGCGGAGCCAATGCCCGCGAACAACGCCCCGTAAAGCAGATATCCGCCGATAAAGAAAAAGATGAACGCGATGATCATCACCGGGAAATTGATGGAAGAGACGGCTTCCAATATCTGGTTAGCTGTATCGTTGCCGGTATCGGCCTGAAGGTTGGCCGTAGTCTCTATGTTACTATTTGCAGGTTGCATCTGCGGATTGGCAACAAATTTTTCCTGCTGAGCCGGCATCTTGAATTTATCAGGGAATGCCTGCTGAAATCCTCCAACGAGAATCGCTGTAAAAACAACCCAGAGCAGAAATTGGGTGAGTCCGACCAAAGCAACGCCAATCACCTTGCCCAGCATCAACTGGAAAGGCTTTACCGACGAAACGATGACCTCAACTATCCGGTTTGTCTTCTCTTCAATAACGCCCCGCATCACCAGCGACCCGTACATAAAAATAAACATGTAGATCATCAGGCTGGCCACCATTCCCACAATCATGTTTGCTTCGGTGGAGCTTTTCTTCTCAACACCGCCTTCTTCAATCTTATAAGTGATGATGTTGACGTTGGTTTTAATGTTTTTCAGGATGGTTTCACTCATCAGGTTATCGGCAGCCGAATCTGCAGCAGCCTTATAACCGGGTGTGCTCAGGCGTATCTGGTTGCGGATTTCCGCTGCAAGTTTATGTTTTTCAATCTCGCGGTTCATAACCCCCGATATATAACCAGTAAGGTTCAGTGATGGCTGCTTGTCGGAGTAAAGCATGGCTTGCGACGGAACATTGAGTTCGGTGCGCGGGATGTAAAGGAGCGCGTAGCCTTCGGTTTGTTTCAGCGTTTTCTTCGCCGTTTCCAGGTCGGTGTACTGCGGGATGAAAATGTAATTGTCGTTATTGCTGAATTTCGTGATAAACAGCCCGGTTTCATCAACCACGTGTACAACCCGTTTTTCGTCCTGCATTGTGGCAAAGTAAATCGGAATCACAAAAATTGCCGCCATCAGTATAGGGCCCAGGACAGTCATCACGATGAAGGAGCGTTTTCTCACGCGGGTGAGGTATTCGCGGCGAATAATGAGAAATATCTTGTTCATGATTTGTCAGAAGTTAGAGTGTGTAAATCAGTTGGCTAACAAACTGTTTGGATCACCTTCGTTGACTGCGTTCACAGTGGTGATAAAAATGTCGTTCATCGAAGGAATGATTTCATTCAGTCCCGTGATTGATGCATGAGGCATAAGATTGGCCAGCAGGTCGTTGGGGCCGGCACCCATTGGCAGTTTAACAACGGCCGTATGAATCCCATCTTCATCACGAATTTCTTTCAGATCAAACCGACTGTTAAGGACACTTTTCAGGTCGCCATCAAAATTGTTGTAATGAAGTTCGAATGTGTTTGTTTTATGACTCTTTTTAATCTCTTTCACGCTGCCGTCGAGTACTTTGTTTGCCTTGTTGATGAGGGCAATATTGTCGCAGAGTTCCTCAACTGACGCCATGTTGTGTGTCGAAAAAATTATGGTCGATCCTTTGCGCCTGAGCTCCAGTATCTCATCCTTGAGCAGGTTCACATTGATGGGGTCGAAACCGCTGAAGGGCTCGTCGAATATGAGGAGTTTGGGTTCATGCACCACTGTGACAATGAACTGCACTTTCTGCTGCATCCCTTTGGAGAGTTCTTCAACTTTCTTGTTCCACCACGATTCAATTTCGAATTTCCGGAACCAGAATTTGAGTTTCTCCAGCGCATCATGGCGGCTCATTCCTTTGAGTTGTGCCAGGTACAGCGC
>DAONEL010000061.1:0-3600 GCA_035403045.1 Bacteroidales bacterium | reverse complement strand
TATGGCATAACCTGTGAATGCAAAAAGCCGGGAATCGCCCCGGCCTTTAACAATTCTTATGGATTTCATCACTATTGAAAGTATTCTCTCATCCTGTCGAAGAAGCCTTTTTCGCGGGCGCCGGGCGCCGGTTTAAAGTTTTCTGAAAGTTGCAGTTGTTCCAGCATTTCACGCTCCTGCCGGCTAAGGTTTTTGGGTGTCCAGATGTTGATAGTAATCAGCAGGTCGCCTTTGCCGTAGGTATTGAGCGAGGGCAACCCTTTGCCTTTCAGCCTGAGCACTTTGCCGGCCTGGGTTCCGGGGTCAATCTTGATTCTGGCTTTTCCGTCGAGGGTGGGAATATCTACTGAGGTTCCCAGTGCGGAATCGGGGAAACTGATAAACAGGTCGTAAAGCAGATTGTTACCGTCGCGCTGCAGGTCGTTGTGAGGAGCTTCTTCTATCTGAATGATCAGGTCTCCCGGCACGCCGCCCCTGGCTGCGGCATTGCCTTTGCCGTTCATCGAAAGCTGAATGCCTTCCGATACTCCGGCCGGGATATCAACGGTGATGACTTCTTCACCTTTTATAACTCCGTTGCCGGCGCATTGCACGCACTTATTCTGAATGATTTGTCCTTCACCCCCGCATGCAGGGCAGGTAGAAGTAGTCTGCATCTGACCAAGGAAGGTATTGGTTACCCTGCTCACCTGGCCCGTTCCACGGCATGTGCCGCATGTTGAAAATGAGGCCCCGCCCTGTGACCCTGTTCCACGGCAGTGCTGGCATGGAACGTATTTATTCACTTTGAGCTTCTTCTCGACGCCGGTATTTATTTCTTCAAGTGTGAGGCGAACTTTCACGCGAAGGTTTGTCCCCCGGTTAACCCGACGCTGCTGACGACCGCCGCCGCCACCAAATCCGCCGAAGGCACCGCCGAAAGCGCTCCCGAAAATATCACCAAACTGGCTGAAAATGTCATCCATGTTGGTAAACTCCTGGAAACCGCCAAAACCACCTTTCAGACCATCGTGGCCATACTGGTCGTAACGCTTACGCTTATCGGCATCGCTAAGTACTTCGTAGGCTTCGGCAGCTTCCTTAAATTTATCTTCGGCCTCCTTGTTGTTAGGGTTTTTGTCAGGGTGATATTTCAGCGCCATCTGGCGGTATGCCTTTTTTATTTCGTCGGCACTCGCACTCCGCGAAACCCCCAGAATCTCGTAATAATCTCGTTTTGCCACGTATTGGAAATTAAACAGTGTTAATTAATCAAATGCCTACCACTACTTTGGCAAAGCGTATTACTTTGTCGTTCAGCATATAACCTTTCTGAACTTCATCAATAATCTTATTCTTTGACTCTTCGTCAGGTGCCGGAAAATGAGCAACTGCTTCATGAATATCTACATTGAAGCTTTCACCTGCGGCCTTGATCTCAGTCAACCCCTTGGCTGTGAGAATATTTTTCAATTTTGAAAATATCAGCTGGAAGCCTTCCTTTTGCGATTCATGACCCTCAAATTCATCAAGCGATTTCAGGGCACGTTCCAAATCATCGATTACCGGCAGCAGTGCGGTGATGATCTCTTCGGATGCCGTCCTGCTGAGTTCAACCTTTTCCTTGATGGTGCGCTTGCGGTAGTTGTCGAATTCGGAGTAAAGACGAAGGTACTTATCGTTCACTTCATCGATTTTCTGTTTCAGCTCAGTTTCGGCTGACAATACCTGGCCGGCATCATCATTGCCTTTGATCGTTTCATGGCCGGTTTCGGCTGCTGTGGCTGAAACATTGTCAGTTGCCGCCTTGGGTTCGGTAGTTTTGGTTTCCTTTTCTTTCTCTTTTTTTAGCTTCATGACAGGAAAAATATTTTTAAAATGCTGTACATCAGTATTGTAAATGTGAAACGCCTCGCTTTTGTCCCTAGGGTGCAAAAGTAAGGATTCGTTGTGCCCGAACTGAACAAATTATTTGCCAATCCTGAAAGATTGACATTTTGGCAGGATTATGCCGTAAGCATCTGCTTTAAACCCCAATGACTCCTTGTGACTGAATTTAAAATTCAGTGAATCAGTCAATCCTGTTTATCTGAGCTCCCAGCGCCCTGAGCCTGCCGTCAATATCCTGGTAACCGCGGTCGATCTGCTCAATATTGTCGATGATGCTTGTTCCGTGTGCTGAAAGCGCTGCGATAAGCAATGAAACACCAGCGCGGATATCGGGAGAAGACATGCGTATGCCCCTGAGCGGCATTTTATGATCGAGGCCTATCACCGTTGCCCTGTGCGGGTCGCAAAGGATTATCTGCGCACCCATATCGATCAGTTTATCGACAAAGAACAACCGGCTCTCAAACATCTTCTGGTGAATGAGGACACTTCCCTTGGCCTGGATGGCCGTAACCAATGCCACACTGATGAGGTCAGGGGTGAAACCCGGCCAGGGTGCATCGGCAATTGTCATAATGGAACCATCCATGAATGTTTCCACCTCGTAATGCTTTTGTGCCGCAATGTGGATGTTGTCACCTTTCACCCTGATCTTAATACCCAGTTTCCTGAATACATCGGGGATTATACCCAACGCTTTGAAATTCACATTGCGTATGGTAATATCCGATTCGGTCATGGCGGCCAGCCCGATGAAACTGCCGATTTCAATCATATCGGGAAGCATGGTGTGCTCAGTTCCTTTCAGGCTTTTTACACCATTGATTGTCAGCAGGTTTGACCCGATACCGCTGATTTTTGCCCCCATCCTCACAAGCATATTACACAACTGAACCAGGTAAGGTTCACAGGCGGCATTAAAAATGGTGGTTTTGCCTTCGGCCATGGTGGCGGCCATCACGAGGTTGGCAGTGCCGGTTACCGATGCTTCATCCAGAAGCATGTAAGCTCCTTTGAGTTTTGGTGCTGTAAGGCAGGTGAATTTATTGGAAGGATCGGTTTCAATTTTGGCTCCCAGTCTCAGAAAACCAACCATATGGGTGTCAAGGCGACGACGCCCGATTTTATCGCCACCCGGCTGAGGAATGCATCCTTTGCCAAACCGGGCGAGCATCGGCCCCAGTATCATCACCGAACCACGAAGACTGGCAGCTTTTTTGCGGAATTCATCAGTCATCATCTTGTCGGGCGAAACGTTATCAGCCTTAAACCTGCAGGTATTCCTGCCAATGCGATCCACCTTTGTCCCCAGCAATTGCACAAGTTCAATGAGTTTGTTCACATCATGGATATCGGGAATGTTCTGTACAAGAACTTCTTCGGATGTGAGCAGCACAGCGCTGATAATTTGTAATGCCTCGTTTTTGGCGCCTTGCGGAATTATTTCTCCGCTTAGCCGGTTTCCGCCTTTTATTTCGAATGAACTCATAGGAAGATTTATTTTCCTCACGAAAATACGGAATCGGCTGATTTATTCAGACCTGGCAGGAGAAATTGTTAATAGTTGATTGGCAAATTGGTCGAAACGGTCAAATAGCCAGACAATAGGTTAAGCAACCCAATGGGAAATGAAAAAGAACCAGCGATTGGAGCCTGGAGCCTGGAGCCTGGAACCTGGAACCTGGAACCTGGAACCTGGAACCCGGAGCCTGGAACCCGGAACCTGGAACC
>DAONEL010000060.1:7050-15953 GCA_035403045.1 Bacteroidales bacterium | reverse complement strand
CGAAAAAGTATTTCTCAGAGAATACGAACCACTAAAAAAGCACTACGAAAACATCTCAAAAAGAATTGAAAAAGATTTTAGCCTCTACACTTTCAATGATCTGTATGATGAGCTTTTTGAAAATGGCCGGAAGATTGCATACCTTAATATCGTCGTTCCGCTGCTGATGCAATTTTACAACAAAAGACTTGCAAAAAAACTCCAAAAACTTGGCCACGACTACGATTCGATTAATTTCCAGTCCGATTTCCCCGAGCTTGTAACTCTTACACCTATCTCTGAGATGGAAAAAATCAAACTGCAGCTTGATGCATTGCCTGAGGAGATTCAAAAGAAAAGCACATCTTTCAAGGAATTGTCGCTGCACCGGGAAGCCAGGGAAATTATTGAACAATTCAATAGCCTGCTCAAAACCTATGGCCACCTGAGCGAAAGCGGCAACGACTTTTCGGTTCCAAAATGGCATGAAAACCCCGAACATGTGTTTGGTATGATCGCATCCACTGCACCGAAAACTAAATCAAAACAAAACCTGACATTCCACAACCTGGGGATTTCTAAACTCCGGCATCCGGGCATCAGCAGTCTTTACCGGAAAGCCGGTAAATTCAAATTGTACCGCGAACAAGTCAGCTCATTATATATTTTCGGCTACGGACAGTTTCGTTCGCTCTTTCTTAAGGTGGGTAACGAACTGTTGCAAAAAGGGGTTATCAATAAAACCACCGACATATTTTACCTTACAATCGGCGAATTGAACTTCATTGTCAAAAATCTGCTGGAAGGGTCTGTGTCTGATCTTCAAAACGAAGTAATGGCGCGTCAAAGAGAAATGGAGTCCACCGTCGGTATAATCCTTCCTTCGGTCATATACGGTGATGTTGCACCCATGGTGAATCATGGAGCCAAAAAAAACCACACCGGTATCGGAACCTCTTCAGGCACATATAAAGGAAAAACTCAGGTTGTAAGGAATGAAGGTGATTTTGCAGCAGTCAAAGATGGCGATGTGCTTCTTATACCCTTTTCGGATGTAAGTTGGACACCAGTCCTGATCAGGGCTGGCGCAATTGTTTCAGAATCAGGTGGCATGCTCTCGCATTGCTCTATTATAGCCAGGGAAATGGGAATTCCATCCATCGTTTCTGTCGAAAATGCCTGTGCACTGGGTAGCGGAATAACTGTCACCATTGATGGTTCTAACGGACTTCTAAATATCCATGATGATGAATGATTTTTCAACAGTTTTAAATACTCACGCATGGCTTGCTGCAATTGCATGTGCAGTATTCGGGTACCTTGTGGGGTCAGTTTCATTTGCCCGGCTTGTGTACTTTCTTGTGACTAAATCATCGAAAATCGAAGCGTTTGCAGAGCCGGTACCGCATTCATCCGAAACATTTGAGTCTGACCTCGTAAGTGCTACACTGATCAATAAAAAACTGGGAGCCCGCTACGGATGCCTAACCTCTGTGCTCGACATGGTCAAAGTCGCAGTACCAACCCTCCTCACGATGATCATTTTCAAAGACCATCCATGGTACCTGGTTACTTCACTTTTTGGAATTATCGGACACATTTATCCTGTATGGTACAATTTTAAAGGCGGGCGCGGCGAATCACCCATTCTCGGTTCGCTGCTTGTAATAAACTGGTATGGACTCATAATTGCGAATGTTGCCGGAACCATCCTGGGATTTATCACCGGCAGCGTCCTGATTTTAAGGTGGAGCGGTTATATTCTTCTGATTTTCTGGTTCTGGTATCATTTCAAAACGCCCTGGCATATTGCTTATATGATCCTGGTATGCTCCCTGTTCTATATTTCCATGCGGATTGATTTCAAAAACTTTCAGAATCTGAAAAAGAAGAAAGGTATTAAATTCACCGAGGAAGATGTTTCACAGTTCATCCTTATGGGCAAGGGAATCGGAAGAACTCTTGATAATTATAGTCTTTATGCCCTTGTAAAAAAACTGTTTATGAAAAGCAGGAGCAAATGATATCATAAAATCGCACTTGCCAATTGAAGATAAATGTCGTTAATTTAGCACAATGTTTATCTGATTAACTAACCCAAGCAGATCGTTACAATCCTTCCCGAAAAACCTCCGGCACAACGTGAAATTATATCCGAAATTTTTGACCTTATGCCTGTTGATATTCCTTTCGGTGGTCATCAAAGGGCAGAAGATTCAATATATACTTGAAAACCAGGTCAGCGGATGGGCTACCCTGAATGACGGCGACCCGCTGCAATATCAGTTAGGCGGCAGATACATACCTGACCTCAGCATCTCCGACAGCCTGAAGAACAACCGTAAGATTGACCTGGAAGTCGCAGCCAATGCTTATGGAACACTTGATTTTGAAGGCAAAGAATTCATAGAGGCTTCTGGCCATATCAAACCATACAGAGGCTGGATTCGTTATGCCTCACCAAGGCTGGAACTAAGGTTAGGACTTCAGAAAATCAATTTCGGTTCAGCTACCATTTTCAGACCGCTTATGTGGTTTGATAAGATTGACTTCCGCGATCCTTTGCAACTAACTGATGGCGTATATGCCCTGTTGGGGCGGTATTACTTTAGGAACAACGCAAACCTCTGGCTTTGGACGCTTTACGGTAATAATGACCCTATCGGCTGGGATCCGTTTCCACCGGATAAGGAAAAACCCGAATTCGGAGGGCGATTCCAGCAACCGGTTCCGAAAGGAGAATTAGCAGTGAGTTATCATCATCGGATAGCAGATTTCTCCGGTATTTTTGACACCATTCCATTCATAACAGAGACAAAGTATCCTGAAAATAAAATTGGAATCGACGGCAAATGGGACCTCGGCATTGGGCTATGGTTTGAAGCTGTGGCAAAACATAATGATCCTGACAATATACTCATCAATCCATGGGAAACATACCTGAACCTGGGCGCTGATTATACTATTCCTATTGGAAACGGATTAATGGTGATGGCTGAATATTTCAGGTATGATAATACTTCCAGGCTTCTCAAGGCTGAAAAAAGCAACACATTCTCAGCCCTCAGCCTTAACTACCCATTCGGATTGATGAACAGTACAACGGCTGTTGTTTATTACAACGTGGAGGATAAAGAATGGTCGAGATTCATCAGCCTGCAGCGCAAATACGACTACTGGAGCTTTTATCTCCTGGCTTTCTGGAATCCTGACAAACCTGTTTTGTCAACACTTTCGGCTGACCGTAACCTTTATGCGGGAAAAGGCATCCAACTGATGACTGTAGTAAATTTCTGAAAATCAACAAGTAATCAAACAATAATGAACTCTGATCATCTCATCACCATTCAACACCTCAAGAAACACTTTGCCATGGGTTCGGGGAAATTCACTGCTCTCAACGGTATTGACCTCACGTTCGATAAGGGCGAATTCACCGGAATCATTGGCCCGAGCGGATCGGGCAAAACCACGCTGCTCAATATCATAGGTTCGCTTGATGTACCTTCCGAAGGCAAAGCAATAGTCATGGGAAAATCTGTTGGCGACTTAGGAGCAAGGGAATCAGCATTTCTGCGCAAAACGCAGCTGGGATTTATTTTTCAAAGTTATAACCTGCTGCAGGTTCATACGGTTTATGAGAATGTTGAATTCCCCCTGTTACTGCTTGGTATTGAATCAGCAAAGAGGAAACAAATGGTTAATGATGCACTCGAATGGGTGGGTTTGACGGATAAAACCAATTCGCGCCCGGCTCAGCTCTCAGGTGGTGAATGCCAGCGTGTTGCAATCGCCCGGGCCATGGTCAAAAAACCTGAAATCGTGCTTGCCGATGAACCCACTGCCAACCTCGATGCAGCCAACTCACACCACATACTCCAAACGATGGAAAAGCTTAACCGCGATTTCAGCACCACATTTATTTTTGCCACACATGACGAAAAAGTGATCGGTTATATCAGAAGAAAAATATACCTGGAAGATGGAAAAGTTGCAAAGGATGAAATGATTCAAAAATCATGAAAGGAGGACTGCATCATGATGGCCTTTAAACTTGCTATACGAAATCTAATCGGGGCTGGTCTGCGGACATGGCTTAATGTCATCGTTTTATCATTTGCTTTCGTTGTTATTATCTGGCATAAAGGAATACTCGATGGCTGGGACAGGCAGGCACGGACTGATATGATCAGCTGGGAAGCCGGCGGTGGCCAGTACTGGCAACAAAACTACGATCCTCTAGATCCATTTACACTCAGCGACAGCCATGCTCCTGTCACCGGCAAACTGCAGAAGATGGTCGAAAACGGCACTCTCACCCCTATTCTGATCACGCAGGGAACAATATATCCTTCAGGCAGGATGCTGAGCATACTTCTGAAAGGTATCGATCCGGCTCAGAAAATTCTGGCAATTCCCTCAGCGCTGTTAGATACAACCTCCGGAACAATTCCGGCTATCATCGGAACTTCAATGGCAGCCTCTTCGAAACTAAAAGCCGGCGATCTTGTGACCTTGCGCTGGCGCGACCGTAACGGTGCTTTCGATGCTACTGAAATCAGGATTGCCGGTGTGTTTAAAACCAATGTTCCAACTGTGGACGGTTCGCAAATATGGCTGCCGCTCAGCCAGTTGCAAAAAATGATGCTAATGAACGGAGAGGCTACAGTTATAGTAAGCAAACAAAAGAACGATTCTTTTCCTGAAGTTGCAGGATGGAAGGTTAAAGACCAGGATTTCCTGCTTGCCGACATGAACAACATCATTAAAAGCAAAACTGCTGGTGGCATGGTTCTTTGGGGCATATTAATGATGCTTGCATTGCTGGCAATTTTCGACACACAAGTGCTGGCTATTTTCAGGCGGCAGAAAGAAATCGGGATGTATATAGCCATGGGAATGACCAAGCGCCAGGTAGTTGCCCTCTTCACCACCGAAGGCGCGATGCACGCTGTGCTGGCAACATTATTGGGAGCAGTTTATGGTATACCATTGCTTGCCTTGCAAGCTATTAAAGGAATTTCGTTCCCTGTAAGCGGCTCTGATTATGGCATATCAATGGCTGAAAGGCTCTACCCGCATTATGGTATCAGGCTGATTATCATTACCGTACTTATTGTAATGATAGCCACTACCATTGTAAGCTACTGGCCTGCCCGTAAAATAGCTAAAATGAAACCTACTGATGCATTAAGGGGGAAAATCCAATGATACGCTTTCTATTCAAAGGACTCATTCGTGACAAGCACCGAAGCCTGCTACCTATAATTGTAGTGGCCCTCGGCGTTATGCTTACTGTGGTATTCCATAGCTGGCTTACCGGCGTGATCAGCGACAGTATTGAATACAATGCACGTTTTACAACCGGCCATGTTAAAGTAATGACCATGGCTTATGCTGATAACCTTGACCAAATGCCTAATGATCTGGCATTACTGGATGCTGATTCACTTACCGGAATTTTGAAAAAGGAATTCCCTGAAATGGACTGGGTTGAAAGGATCCATTTCGCGGGACTTATTGATGTTGCTGACCACAGCGGTGAAACCAGGACACAGGGTAACACAATCGGGTTCGGTATCGACATCCTCTCTCCCAATTCTGCTGAAATCGATCGCATGAACATCCGGAAATCAATTGTTAAAGGAGGCTTACCCAAAAAACACTCAGAAATACTGATGAGTAATGAACTGGCTGATGATATAAAATTGAAGCCCGGTGATACTGTCAGCCTTATCAGTTCAACCATGTACGGTGAAATGGCGATTTATAATTTCACCATAGCAGGAACCGTTGTTTTCGGCACAAGTTTCCTCGACAGGGGAACCATTATCACCGACATTACTGATGCCAGGCAGGCTCTTAATATGGAGGGAGCATCCGGTGAAATTCTGGGTCTTTCCCGCAAGGGTTATTTTGATAAAAATGAAGCTTCCGGGATTGCTGAAACTTTTAACAGAAGATATAACAAACCGGACGATGAATTTTCACCGGTGATGAAGACGTTAATGGAACAAAATAACCTTGGTGCGCTGGTCGATTATTCTTCAGCAATACTTGCAGTGCTGGTTTCAGTATTTCTGTTAGCTATGTCTATCGTGTTGTGGAATGCCGGGTTGCTTGGCGGGTTGCGGCGCTATGGTGAATTCGGGATGCGCCTCGCTATCGGTGAAGAAAAGGGCCATGTTTACAAGACCATGATCTATGAATCTTTGCTGATAGGCACATTCGGCTCCATGGCAGGAGTGGCTCTTGGAATGATTTTTGCCTGGTATTTTCAGCATTATGGCCTTAACCTGAAAGGAATGATGCAAAACGCCACCATCATCATGCCCACAATATTTAAAGCACGCATTACGCCTGTAACCTGGCTTATTGGTTTTATCCCTGGCATTTTCTCCACACTAATAGGTACAATGCTTTCAGGAATAGGCATTTATAAACGGCAAACTGCACAACTTTTTAAAGAACTCGAAGCATGAAAATACTCTTAGCAATTCTTTTTACGGGAATATCAGTTGTATATGCCCAATACCCCGACGGGAAAGATATCCTGAAAAAAATAGACCAGAATTTATCCTCAGAAAATAGAGTATTCACTTCAAAAATGGTCATTCACGGAAGAAGAGCCTCCCGCACGATAGAATCAAAAACCTGGACAGCCGGTGAAAAGAAATCCTTCACTGAATACCTGTTTCCTGCACGTGAACAAGGCACAAAGATGCTGAAACTTGAAGATCAGTTATGGATATATTCACCTTCTACCGATCGTATCATCCAGATTGCCGGGCACATGCTAAGGCAATCAGTGATGGGTTCAGACCTCTCTTACGAAGACCTGATGGAAGATAACAGGCTGCTAAACCATTATAATGCAGTAGTTACGGGCACGGAGAATATCGCTGACCGGCCATGCTGGGTAGTCAAACTCACAGCTTTTGATCCAAACATGGCTTACCAGGGCCTCAGGCTTTGGGTAGATAAAGAAAGGAATATACCATTGAAGGAAGAAATGTTCGCAAAAAGCGGAACCCTGTTAAAGCGATCTGAACTTTCAAACGTAGAAAACATTAATGGCCGATGGTATCCTAAAAAGATTGTGTTTAAAGACATGCTAAAGGATGGAGAAGGAACTGAATTTATCATTGAGAACATTCAGTTCAATGTGGCAATCCCCGATTATATATTCTCCAAAGCCAACCTGAAAAAGTAGTCAGCAGACTAGCAATCTTTTGTAAAATTAATTCCGCAGGATCAGGGATTGATGCAATTGATCTCTTTATCAACAGCAAGCTGCTTCTCGGTCTCAGGCCAGATATCCTTGTCCCCCTTTAAATAGCACCTCAGCCAGGGCAGAAGATAGCGGTTGATGATTGCCTGCTGTTCATTTCTGCTGATCTGGAAATCGTTTTTACAAGTGGCTTCAGCCAAATCACACAAACGGTTATCGTCCGCCATATTGCAATGATTCCCACCGATTATACTGATAAACAGTTTATTACTCCCTTTAAGGGCTTCGAATATTGGCAGATGATGTTTTGATGGAGGCGTGACGCAATCATTGGTGCCGCTGAACACTATTGATGGAACCTTAATACTTTCTGATGCTTTGATAGCTGAGGGCCTGGTTTCAGCCGGAGCTAACAACACAAGTGAGCTGATATCCTTGTTAAAAGAAGCGGCTAGTAATGCGGATCCGGCGCCCATACTGTGCCCCATGGCACAACTGGTGGAAGCGATCCTGTGATAGAAGAAACATCCGGGTGTGTTGCTCTCTTTTTGCAGATAGCTGATTACGAAAGAAATATCTTTAGCTAAAGCCAAATGCGACGGGGCAATTCCGGTCTCTGTTTTTGGAAAGGCGACAATAAAACCGGCGGGAACCAGTGTTTGCCAGATATTGCTATATGAACTGACATTCATGACGAACCCATGGCCAAAACAGATCAAAGGAAACGCACAGGAGGATGTGTCTATTGATACATTTGAGCCTTCACTCAATGAAGGGTAATAGATATCGGCAGTAATTCGTCTTTTCCCGCGTTCCTGGTCATATAAAACACAAGCTCTCTTCCCGACCTGGAAAGTCTGTGCTGTTAGATTTAAACCTAAAACTGACATAATCAAAAGGACTAATGTTCGCATTCGTCACTTGAATTTTGTTATAACAGGTGAAAGCAAATATCGTTAAAAGGCAAGGAAGTCGCAATAAAAATAATATTGTATCAATGATTTAGACTTATACCTGCAGAAAAATGTGCTGAAGCGCCAATATCCTTAAGAAGCCGTCATTTTGTAATCAATTCTCAGCAAGGAAAGTATTTCTTCAAAAAAATGAGTAATGCTCATCTTCAACTGGTGCTTGCTGGTGAAAGATATCTTGCTGAATATTTGAAAATCCATAAAATAAAAAGGACAGCCGGTTAAGCTATCCTCTTTTTATGTGCCCGGAACAGGACTCGAACCTGCACAGCCGTAAAGCCACTGGTCCCTGAAACCAGCGTGTCTACCAATTTCACCATCCGGGCGGATGACGTGTGGATTTTGGTGCCCAGGACAAGACTCGAACTTGCACAACCTTAAGGTCACCAGCCCCTCAAGCTGGCGTGTCTACCAATTTCACCACCTGGGCATTAAAAGAAAGAACGATATTCTTATATACTCGCTTTAAACCCAACTGGCGTGTTTACCATCCCGATAGCTATCGGGATCACCACCTGGGCATTAAAAGAAAGAACGATATTCTTATATACTCGCTTTAAACCCAACTGGCGTGTTTACCATCCCGATAGCTATCGGGATCACCACCTGGGCATTAAAAGAAAGAACGATATTCTTATTTACTCGCTTTAAACCCAACTGGCGTGTCTACCATCCCGATAGCTATCGGGATCACCACCTGGGCATTAAAAGAAAGAACGATA
>DAONEL010000060.1:5106-6950 GCA_035403045.1 Bacteroidales bacterium | reverse complement strand
AAACCCAACTGGCGTGTCTACCATCCCGATAGCTATCGGGATCACCACCTGGGCAAAGCGGGTGCAAAGATACTATTTTTTTAATACGAGTAAGATCTTTGATCCATTTTTAGAAATTTTCCCTGCTAAAAGCAGCGTGCCGTCAGTTTGAATAGTTTCATCCCATATATTTGTCATACAAACCAATGAACCTGTTTCCCATGTTCACCAAAGAAGACCTCAAACAATTGCAGTCGCGCGGCATTGACCCGAAAACTGCCGAAGCCCAGATTCATAACTTTATCAAAGGATTTCCTTTTATCAACCTCGACCGTCCTGCCATTGTCGGTGACGGCATCAAGGCTTTCAATGCCAGGGAAGCAAAAAAGTTATCCTATTTCTACGACTCCAACTCCAAAAAATACGAGATACTGAAGTTCGTTCCTGCTTCAGGAGCAGCCAGCCGCATGTTCAAACACCTCTTCGAGTTTGCTGAAACATATACAGGCTCAGCCGAAGATCTTGCCAAACTTGAGAGTGATAAAAAACTGGCTCTGGTAAAGCAGTTTATCAATCACATCAAGGAATTCGCCTTTGTTAAAGCACTTTCAAAAGCCATGCGCAAGGATGATTCTGATCTTGACGATTGCCTGGCACGTCATGATTACAAACCTATCATTACATACCTGCTTACGGAAAAAGGGCTGAATTATGCCAACCTCCCCAAAGGTGTGCTGCTATTTCACAACTATCCTGATGAACCGCGCATGTCAATCGAAGAACACCTGGTCGAAGGAGCTAATTATTGCAAGGACAAGGAAAAGCGCGCCGGTATCCACTTTACGGTCTCACCCGAGCATGCCGACAAATTTCTTGATGAGATCAACCGCGTAAAGGAAAAATATGAAGAACTCTTTGATGTAACATATGAACTGACCTTTTCGCTCCAAAAGTCATCCACCGATACGCTGGCCGTTGATATGAATAACAAGCCTTTCCGCGAAACTGACGGCAGGCTGGTGTTCAGGCCCGGCGGGCATGGCTCTCTTATCGAAAACCTCAACGACCGCGAAAGTGAAGTCATTTTCATTAAAAACATTGACAATGTAGTCCCCGACCACCTGAAAGATGACACTTTCTTATACAAAAAGGTGCTTGGCGGTTACCTCTTCACCCTACAGGATTCCATCTTTGAATTTATTGAAATACTGGAAGATAAGCCCGACGATGAAGACATACGCACCATCCTGCGTTTCATCAAAACAAAGCTGGGTTTTGCCGTTGACCCTGATTTTCACTCCTGGAGAAAAGAAGATAAGATAGAGTACCTCCACCGCAAGTTGAACAGGCCTATGCGTATTTGTGGCATGGTTAAAAACGAAGGCGAACCCGGAGGCGGCCCATTCTGGGTAAAAGAGCCGAATGGCGAGATCTCTTTACAAATCGTTGAATCTTCGCAGATTGATATGGAGAATGAAGACCAGAAAAGCATCCTCGGCCAATCCACACATTTTAACCCTGTTGACCTGGTGTGCGGTGTGCGCGATTATAAAGGAAACAACTTCGACCTGCGTAAATATATCGATCCTTCGACGGGCTTCATTTCCATCAAATCGAAAGACGGCAAACCGCTGAAAGCACAGGAACTGCCTGGCTTGTGGAACGGTGCCATGGCCGACTGGATCACTGTTTTCGTCGAAGTGCCGATCAGCACTTTTAATCCCGTGAAGACAGTAAATGATCTGCTGAGGCCGGAGCACCAGTAGGAGAATGGAAACTGAAAACTGAAAGTAGTCAGGAGTCAGAATCCAGTAGTCAGGAGTCAGAATCCAGTAGTCAGGAGTCAGAATCCAGTAGTCAGGAGT
>DAONEL010000060.1:0-5006 GCA_035403045.1 Bacteroidales bacterium | reverse complement strand
ATCCAGTAGTCAGGAGTCAGAATCCAGTAGTCAGGAGTCAGAATCCAGTAGTCAGAATGGTGAAGCGGGACAGGAACCTGGAACCTCTGTCTAACGAGCATTTGAACATTCGAACAAACGAAGTAAGAGTTTTGGCACCCCGAACCTGGAACCTGATCCCGATAGCTTTCAGGATGGCACTAAGCACTGAGAACTAAGCACTATGAACTAAGAACCTATCTCTAGAGACCTCTCTGTCAGCATCACTCAAGGAGCCAGCCTTGAAATCTCCCAGACATCTCCAACTTTGAGGTAAACAATCCTGTCGTGAAGCCGGTTGGGCCTTCCCTGCCAGAATTCGATATAGTCAGGTATTAGAACAAAACCTCCCCAGCTTGCTGGTCGATTGATATTCTTTTCGGAATTGTTGCTGATAAAATCGCTATGCAGATTCTCGAGAAATTCTCTTGACGGAATCACCCGGCTTTGCGGAGAAATTAAGGCGCTCACGCGGCTTTCGTATGGCCGGCTGTTAAAATATTCATCCGAGCTTGCTTCACTGATTCTTTCTACAATTCCTTCCACACGCACCTGACGTTCAAGCTCGGGCCAGAAAAAAACCAGAGAAGCAGCAGGATTTAGAGCAAGTTCACTCCCTTTGCGACTATCATAGTTTGTAAAAAATACGAACCCTTTGGCATCCAGTTCTTTGAGAAGCACAACCCGTGCCGAAACCTTGCTGCCCGACACAGTTGCCAGCACCATGGCATTGGGCTCATTCACTTCTGCACTGATACATTCCTGAAACCATTGCCTGAAAAATAAAAGCGGATCAGCAATGAGATCGTTCTCCATTAACGCCGACCTTTTATATTCTCTGCGTATTTCATTCAGATTCATCAAATTATCTCCTGACGCATTTCGGTTAATCATTCATGTAAAAGGTATTTTCCTGTCTTCCTTTTTGGTAAATTCGCACCGTCAATCACATGCTAACAACCACATTTACAACTTCTCAACGGCTAATGGCAAAACTCTCAGGATATCTCCTTGCTTTCACCCTGTTAACAACAACTTTATCGCCTGCATTGTTTGCCCAAAAAGGCATGAATGATAAAGATCGTGAAATATTCAACAAGGAATTGAACGACGAGAGGAAGCAAAAAGATGATGAAATGCTTTCGTCGGATAAGTCACCCATAGCGGAAGAAGAAAAAGCGACATTCAAAGCATTAAGATACTACCAGGGCAAACCGGAATATCGGGTTCAGGCCACACTGAAGCGTTCTGATGATCCCATGACCTTCAAAATGAAAACGACCACCGACAGGTTGCCTGAATACAGACTTTACGGTGAAACTACTTTCAAACTAAATAGAAAGACATTTACTCTCGAGGTTTATCAGAATGTTGAGCTATGTAAAAAGCCCGGCTATGCCGATTACCTCTTCATCCCGTTTAACGATAAGACCAATGGAAAACAAACTTATGGTGGTGGCCGGTTTATTGATGCACGCCTTCCGGTAGGCGACACTTTGGTGATCGATTTCAACCGGGCATACAATCCTTATTGCGCATACAACCACAAGTACTCCTGCCCTATACCTCCCGAAAAGAACAACCTGAAGACGAAGATCAGAGCAGGGGAAAAAACTTTACATAAAAAAGGCAAATCACATTGAGAATCAGCGACCTGGCAGTACAAAGCAATGCAGCGCAGCTTGACACCTACCGGTCGATCAGGCGCTTGAGGAATTTTCTTCGCCGCCCGCGCTATCCTTATGCCACGGTGAACAGGCTGGTTCCGCACCTGGCCTGGTTTGTCCTGTTTGCATTATCAGTTTACCTTTACAAAGAGCGCATCTTTGCTGATTCAGGGTTCTATGTCAGCCAGTTCATCAACAACAAATTTTTCTGGATCGAATGCCAGCGAATTGTCCTGGCATTTTCCCAAATTTTACCTCTGGCAGGTGTGTGGGCGGGCATTCCACTCAAATACGTCCTGCTGCTCTACTCGGTAAGTCATGTTGCGTTTTTCTACTCGCTGTTTCTCTTCGTTTATTATGGCATGCGCGACCGCAGGTCAGGGTTGCTGATCATCCTCTCGCAAACCGTGGGCATCATGCACAGCTTCTTCACGCCAATGTTCGAACTGTACTATGGTGTTCCGCTGCTCATCACATTCTATGCATTCTGGCGGCTCAACCTCGACAGGCCTTTTGTCACCTTTATACTAATCATCCTCGAAATATTATTGTTGCTCAGCCATCCGCTGGCTTTCATGCTATTTGTTTTTCTTATGCTCTTCGACATTCCTGAACGAAAGCAGCACAAAAAGCCGGTTTACCTGTACCTGTTGATATTCCTGGTTTTCGCCGGAGTGATCGTTTACAAATATTTCACAATGTGTGAATACGAGGTAGGGAAACTTGGCTGGCAATTTAATTTTTCGGAAAACAAAACTTACCTGCAACTTCTCAATCCGGCATATTATAAAACCATGGGACTTTTCATGGTAAAATATTACTGGGAAGTGATTGCAGCACTCGTGGTTGTTACATTTATGCTACTCAACCAGAAACGCTGGTTCCAGCTATTGGTTGTTTACGGATTTCTGGCAGCGTACCTTTTCCTGGTCAATTCGGCTTATATCATGTCGCCGTCGCGCTATATGGAACAGGTAATGTTTCCTGTTGTTCCCATCGTTTTCATGCCGCTCATCTATAATTTCCCTGCTGAGCCAAGACCCAGCATCAAAAACATATCGGTATTGCTTATCTCAGCGCTTATTGCTTACAGGCTTTTCATTATTTACGAAGGAAGCCAGGTATTTGTGAAACGCACGCGGCAGATGGAAAACCTGATTGCAGCAGCATGGCAGATGGGAGGAAGTAAGTTCTATGCCGATCCGGGCAACATCGACCGAGGTTATACTCAGTTCAACTGGTCGTATCCCTTGGAAACACTGATGCTCAGCTCAATTCGCGGAAGCGGATACAGCGTAACCATTGCTCCATACGATGACCTCACTTATGAGGAAAATCTTAAGAAAATAGGCGCCAGCGATTTCCTGTTCCGCCGCTGGGAAATCAAAGGAAAAGAGTGGCTCAACAGCCGTTATTTCCATCTTGACCCCGGCCTTTACCGTCCGCTCAGCACCACCGCTGCCAATGAAGACCTTGAGCACACTGCCAGGAACTTCAGAATAGAAATAGAATCAAAAGATTTTTACCAGGCGCTTGATACAGTGTGGCTAACGGTGAATATCATAAACACCGGTACCGAAACGTTACATACAGGCATTCAGAACAAACTCTATCTTTCCTATTTCTGGAAAAAGAATGATAACATACTGGACTGGAACAATATACAAACCCCGCTGGAAGCTGATATCGTCCATTCTTTATCGCAGGATATGCGGGTTGCCATTCCCAGAACCAAAGGCAAGCTACAGTTGCAGGTGGATATTATCGCGCTTGACGAGCAATGGTTCGGCCTGAATGAAACCAAAGACATTTTGGTCTATTAATTGTTAGATAACTTCCGGAAAAACGTCGCATGAAACACACCCATATACTTCTACTTCTCATTGCATTACTCACCACAGCCATCGTTCAGGCAGAGCCTAAAGGCTATAAAATCACTGTCAGACTTCATAACAGCAGCGATACAACTTTGCTGATGGCTCACTATTTTGGTGACAAACAATTTCTTGACGATACTGCATATCTTTCGAAACAGGGAACATTCGTTTTTACAGGACCTGAACCACTCAACGAAGGAATGTACATCATCGCAGGGCAAAACAAGAGCCGTTATTTCGACTTTTTTGTATCAGGGCCACAGCAGTTCGAAATGGAATGCGACCCCGGCAATGTTACGGGTACAATGAAGGTCAAAGGTTCGGAAGAGAACAAGGTGTTCAACGATTACATCATGTACCTTGCCGGGAAACAAAAGGAGATCGAACCGCTGAATAAACGGGCCAGGGAACTCAAGCCGGGAAGTGACTCCGCTGTTTTGCTCAACTCGCGGATAGATGTAATTGACAAGGAAGTAAAGAGTTATATGGCCGGGCTCTTCACCAAATATCCGAATCTTCTCTCCGTCAAATTCGTGAAAGCGAACAACGAACCTGACATCACTCCCTTTCTTACCCAGCCTGATGGCACAGTCGATTCCACGAACCTTTTCGCAGTTTACAAGCAACACTACTTCGACAATTTCGATTTTGGCGATTCACGGCTTATCTATACCCCGGTATTTACATCCCGTATCGACCGGTACCTGAAAAGCCTCGTGGTTCCTACTTCCGATTCATTGCAAAAAGCTATTGACCATTTGTTTGCATTGGCTTCAGCAAGCAAGGAAGTGCAAAAGTACCTTGGCTGGTTTCTGTCGCTGAAATACGAGACCTCGGAAATAATGGGCCATGATGCGCTTTTTGTTTACATCGTGAAGAATTACCTTGAGCCCGGGAAAATTGACTGGTACTATCCCGAGGTGAAAGACAGGGTGCTTAAACGTGCCAATACGCTGGAACCGTTGCTTTTAGGTAAGCAGGCGCCTGATCTTATCCTGCTCGATACGCTCAATATTCCCCATTCGCTCAACAATGTCAAAGCCCGGTACACGCTACTTTTTTTCTGGGAAAGCACATGCGGACACTGCAAGCAGGAAATGCCCAACGTGCTGAAATTCTATGAGGAATTCCGCAAAAAGTATGATCTTGAAATTTACGGGGTAAGCGGTGACACTTCCATGGTGAAATGGAAGGAATACGTCCGGAAAAACAACATGCAGTGGATTAATGTAAACGGCTACCTGAGTCTCAAAGGAAACTACCACGACCTATATGACATTCACAGCACACCCATTATGTACCTGCTGGATGAAAACAAGAAAATTCTGGCCAAATTCCTGCTTTCGGAGCAGATGGGCGACCTGATCATGAAGCGGGAAGAGGCGATGAAGAAGAAAGAGGAATAGATTTCATGTTTCATGTTTCATGTTTCATGTTTCATGTT
>DAONEL010000059.1:0-16077 GCA_035403045.1 Bacteroidales bacterium | reverse complement strand
TGCGAAAGATGTAAAAGATAAAAAAGGCGCTAAGAACAGCAAAGATGATAAGGAAAAGAAACCTGAAGAAACCAAAAAGGTTGAATTGAAAGTCGATCTCGAAGGATTGCAGGAAAGAATCATTGAACTCCCGGTCGAAGCTTCCAATTATTTCAACCTGGCAGTAGTTGATGATAAGGTATATTACAACCAGCGCGGGCAAAACGGCTTGTCGCTGAAAATGTATGACCTGAAAAACAAGAAGGAGACTGAACTTGCGACAGGAATGTTTTTCGACATCACAGCCAACTATAAAAAGATGCTGGTTGCACAGGGGAACAGGTATGCAATCATAGACCTGCCGAACTCGAAAATAAATGTTGATAAGTACATTGACCTGTCGGATGTAAAAGTGTGGGTTAACCTTCATGAAGAATGGAAACAGATTTATGACGAAGCATGGCGGCAGATGCGAGATTTCTTTTACGTTTCGAACATGCACGGCCTCGACTGGAAAGCCATGCATGACAAGTATGCAGTTATGCTTCCTTTTGTCAACACCCGCAACGATCTCACTTACCTGATCGGTGAATTGATTGCCGAACTGAATATCGGCCATGCTTACATCAACGGCGGGGAACGCAAACCCATTGACAGGATTGACCTCGGGCTTTTGGGTGCAAGGTTGAGCAGAGACATAAGCGGATATTACCGCATCGATAGTGTTCTTCAGGGTGAAAACTGGGACAGCGATATGCGTTCGCCGCTTACAATGATGGGCGTTAGCGCCAAAAAAGGTGACTTTATCACTGCCATAAATGGTAAACCAACCGACCAGATGGATGATATATACCAGGCTCTGATAGGGAAAGCCGGACGTAATGTTGAAATTACGTACAACACAAAACCTGAAGCCGGTGGAAAAAAAGCACTCATTGTTCCACTCAGGGACGAATCAAAACTCTACTATTACACTTGGGTACAGAACAATATCCGCAAAGTTTCAGAAGCCACTAACGGCGAAGTGGGTTACATACATATTCCCGATATGGGTCCTGAAGGATTAAATGAATTCGTGAAGTATTTCTACCCGCAACTTTCGAAGAAGGCTCTCATCATTGATGACCGTGGCAATGGTGGTGGCAATGTATCGCCTATGATCATTGAAAGGCTTCAGCGCGAAATAACCCGCAGTAACATGTCGCGTAATGCTGAAATTCCCGGCCATACTCCACAGCAAATGATGTTAGGCCCTAAAGTATTGTTAATCAATAACTACTCAGCTTCTGACGGTGACCTCTTTCCCTATGCTTTCCGCAAACATCAGATCGGAAAAATTATTGGAAAACGCACGTGGGGTGGTGTTGTGGGCATCAGGGGATCGCTGCCATTTATTGATGGCGCCGACCTGCGCAAACCTGAATTTGCATCCTATTCAGCCGATGAAAGCAAGTGGATAATTGAAGGCCATGGCGTTGAACCGGATATTGAGGTTGATAATGACCCTGCAAGAGAATATGCCGGCATTGATGATCAGCTAAACAAAGCCATTGATGTTATCAGGGAGGAGCTTAAGCTATACAAGGAGCAGCCTGCAATACCGGCACCTCCTGACAAAACAAAATAGAAAACATAAAAAAAGCGAGCCTTCAATCGGCTCGCTTTTTTTTAATCCAGATTAGGATCGTCACTGTGTACTTCGGCATCCGATGCGATTGAGTCGTTCGGCTTGCGGTACTGTGCCAGTCAAACATTGAACAGAGCGTTCACTATAGGGTCATTTTTACTTGTGCGGTCATCAATGCGTTTATCCATCATGATGGGATAGACACATTCATCAATAAGCGCCTGGCTTGTGCGCGTTGTAACCTTGTAACTGCGCCCGGCTGTGGAAGTTGTTTCGTATGAAAAATCCCAGCCCAAAACCATAACCCGGGTTCCAAGGCCGTTGATTTTGCGGATAAGTGGCACATAATCAGTGTCACCGGCAATAAGAACCACAACATCAAAATGCTTCAGAATAGTAAGCTCATAGGTTTCGAGTGAAAACCATACATCAATTCCTTTTTCCTCGGCTTCACCGGTACGGGTATCAACAAGGAGTGGATAGTTGTGCGACACGATGCTTTCGTACATGAAAATATCGTCAATTCTTCTTTCGTTGGTCATCTGAGTGAGCCTGAAAGCATCATCGGGATATTTCTTTTCGAGTTGGCTTGTGGAATAACGGCCACGGAACCAATGTACTTCAACCACCTGACAGTATCTCTTGTCAGAATTTTCCAACTTGGATACTTCATCACGTATAAATTCAGATAAACCGTTAAAATTGATTGTGCTTTTACGCTCATGATGATAACGGTAGTAGGAGTTCACTTTCAGGAAGAAAGTCCCGTCAATGAACATGGCAATTTTTTTAATTCTGTCTTCCATGTTTTGATTGAATGAATATAAATTAATTAAAAAGTATTTTCAAGCAGCTATCTACGGACTTTAACCTGGCAGCGATATCTCGGTAGTGGAGTGTTAATCAGAATTTGTGTACTTAAAATCGATAACTCAGGTTAATGACATCAAATAGAGATAACTCAATGTTTTTATGTCAGGATTGTTAGCAGAGCTACAAATATAGTATTCATTTTGCTTGTTACAGCCTCTGCACAGAATATTTTTGTTAAATTAACTAAATATCTCATTATTTCCTGGTGAATCCATTCTCTTTCAATAAGAGAAGCAGCCTGTGTCTGCTAAATACAACCCTATGATCAGGCTCTGCCCATGGGTCCACCCAATTGATATGGCATTTCGTTACCTTCCTGCTCTTTAATCGGCCCGTTGGTTGCTTCATATTTGCTGATATTGTCTTTTAATGCCCGGTAAAGCCTTTTAGCATGTTGCGGGGTAAGAATAATGCGGGCTTTTACTTTTGCCTTGGGCACTCCGGGCATCATTTTTATAAAATCAAGAACAAATTCCGAAGGTGAATGTGTAATGACAGCCAGGTTTGAATAAACGCCTTCAGCCATTTCATCGGAAAGCTCGATGTTGATCTGGTTCTGGTTTGGTTGATCTGACATGATTTGTTGTTTTTAAATGTTATCAGGATTTTGGCTTGTAAAGTTAAAGGTTTGAAGCCGGAATCCAGTGGATTTCCTTCTTCAAACCTTTAAAATAAATGTGGTAATGTTATTCAGCCTTTGAGGCCATCATGCGGTCATATTCCTCACGCGAACCAACAATCAGGCTTTCATATTCCCTGAGGCCGGTACCAGCCGGAATTAAATGGCCGACAATGACGTTTTCCTTCAAGCCGAGAAGTTCATCGCTTTTAGCCTGAATAGAGGCCTGTGTAAGCACTTTCGTGGTCTCCTGGAATGATGCTGCTGAAATCCAGCTACGAACCTGCAATGAAGCACGGGTAATACCCTGCAGTATCTGTTTCCCCGTTGCCGGTTTTGCATCGCGAGCTTCCACAAGCATTTTATCCCTACGTTTAAGCACCGAATTTTCATCCCTCAGTTTGCGGGCGCTGATGATCTGCCCTGCACGCAACGATTGGCTGTCTCCGGGATTCTCTACTACTTTCTTGCCGAAAATCCAGTCGTTCTCATCGTTGAACTCAATCTTATTCACGAGTTCACCTTCAAGGAACTTGGTATCGCCCGGATCAACCACTTCTACCTTACGCATCATCTGGCGCACGATAACTTCAAAATGCTTATCGTTGATCTTAACGCCTTGCAGACGATAGACTTCCTGTATTTCGTTCACGATATACTCCTGGACTTTCATAGGCCCCTTAATAGCAAGAATATCGCTGGGTGTGATAGCCCCGTCGCTAAGTGCTGTTCCTGCACGGATGTAGTCATTTTCCTGTGCCAGAATCTGCTTGGTTGTGGGGATCAGGTAAGTCCTTTCTTCTCCGGTCTTCGAGGTGATGATAACTTCACGGTTCCCACGTTTGAGTTTCTTGCCAAAAGAAACCACACCATCGATTTCGGCAACAATTGCAGGATCAGATGGATTACGTGCTTCGAATAGCTCAGTTACGCGTGGCAGACCACCGGTAATGTCACCCGTTTTTCCTACTGCGCGTGGTATTTTTACCAACACATCGCCTGCCTTTATTGCTTTTCCATCTTCTGTTTGAAGGTGAGAACCAACAGGTATGTCATAGTTTTTAATCTCTTCTCCGTCGGGTGTAACAATCTTTATTGCCGGGTTTTTAGTTTTTACCCTGGATTCAATAATAACTTTGTCCTGGTAACCCGTTTGTTCGTCAGCCTCAATCTTGTAAGTTATCCCTTCAAGAATGTTTTCATAAGCCACGACGCCATCAACTTCGGAGAGAATCACTGCATTGTAAGGATCCCAGTCAGTAATAAGGTCACCCTTTTTCACTGTTGCACCATTCTGAATATATAAATTGGCGCCATAAGGAACATGCCCTGATGCAAGGATGATGTTGGTATTCTTGTCAATAATCCTCATTTCAGCTGAACGGCCTATTACCACCTGGTATTTCTGTCCGGCTTCATTTTCATAATCAACTGAGCGGAGCTCATCCATCTCGATAATACCATCGTACTTTGCTTCAATTTTGGAAGCTGACGCAATGTTAGCACCAGCAACACCTCCAACGTGGAATGTACGAAGAGTAAGCTGTGTACCGGGTTCACCAATTGATTGTGCTGCGATAACACCAACAGCTTCACCTTTCTGAACAAGTCTTCCGGTTGCAAGATTACGCCCGTAACATTTAGTACAAACACCTTGTTTCGATTCGCAGGTCAACACCGAACGTATCTCGACTGCTTCGATTGGTGAGTTTTCGATCTTACTGCAGATTTCTTCAGTCAGTTCTTCACCGGCAGCTGCAATTAGTTCACCACTCTGGGGATGATAAATATCATGCAGAGTTACTCGTCCCAAGATTCTATCATACAGTGATTCAACAACTTCCTCATTCTTTTTGAGCGCGGTTGTCATAAGGCCGCGAAGTGTTCCACAGTCTTCTTCTGAGATGATCACATCCTGGGCAACGTCAACCAGACGGCGGGTTAGGTAACCGGCATCAGCAGTTTTAAGAGCGGTATCGGCCAGACCTTTGCGGGCTCCGTGTGTTGAGATGAAGTACTCAAGAACCGAAAGCCCTTCTTTGAAGTTAGAAAGGATTGGGTTTTCAATAATTTCACCTCCGGTAGCACCTGATTTCTGCGGTTTTGCCATAAGACCGCGCATCCCTGAAAGCTGGCGGATCTGTTCTTTTGAACCACGGGCACCTGAGTCAAGCATCATATACACAGGATTAAATCCCTGGTTGTCTTTGCTCAGGTCTTCCATTACCCTGCGTGTAAGGCTGGCGTTGGTATGTGTCCAGATGTCAATGATCTGGTTGTAACGTTCGTTATTGGTGATGAAGCCCATGTTGTAATTATTCATGACTTCGTCAACCTCTTCATTGGCGGCGGCTATCAACTCGTCTTTTGCTTTCGGAACAATAACATCACCAAGGTTAAATGACAAGCCTCCGCGGAAAGCCATGGTATAACCCAGATCCTTGATATCATCAAGGAATTGAGCTGTTTTGGCAGTGCCGGTTTTCTTGAGAATATCGCCGATAATGTCGCGAAGCGATTTCTTGGTAAGAAGCTGATTAATATAACCAAACTCGCGGGGAACTACCTGGTTGAAAATAATCCTGCCAACAGTGGTTTCCACCATTTTCTCAACAAGCTTACCATTTTCTTCCACCTGCAGGCGTACATGCACCCAGGCATGAAGCCTCACTTTCTTTTCATTATAGGCAATAATGACTTCCTCAGGCGAATAGAAACGCAATCCTTCACCTAATACTGGATTACCAGGCTCGCTACGACGACCTTTGGTCATATAATAAAGACCGAGTACCATGTCCTGCGAGGGAACCGTAATAGGTGCACCGTTTGCAGGATTGAGGATATTATGCGAGGCCAGCATCAGAACCTGAGCTTCCAGGATTGCAGCATTTCCAAGTGGAACATGCACAGCCATCTGGTCACCGTCGAAGTCAGCGTTGAAAGCCGTACATACAAGCGGGTGCAACTGAATTGCTTTACCTTCAATAAGTTTTGGCTGGAAAGCCTGAATACCTAACCTGTGCAGTGTAGGAGCACGGTTCAGCATAACAGGATGGCCTTTTAGAATATTTTCGAGAATTTCCCAAACGACAGGATCTTTACGGTCAACAATCTTTTTAGCCGATTTCACCGTTTTAACTATACCGCGTTCAAGCATTTTGCGGATGATAAACGGCTTAAAAAGTTCAGAAGCCATATCTTTTGGCAACCCGCACTCATGAAGCTTGAGCTCTGGACCAACAACGATAACTGAACGGCCTGAATAGTCGACACGTTTACCAAGAAGGTTCTGGCGGAAACGTCCCTGTTTACCTTTCAAGCTGTCACTCAATGATTTGAGAGCTCTGTTCGATTCAGTTTTTACAGAACTTGCTTTACGCGAATTGTCGAAAAGTGAATCAACAGCTTCCTGGAGCATACGCTTTTCGTTGCGCATGATCACGTCGGGTGCCTTAATTTCGATGAGTCTCTTCAGACGGTTGTTGCGGATGATAACCCGGCGATACAGATCGTTTAGGTCAGAAGTGGCAAAACGGCCGCCATCAAGCGGTACAAGAGGACGAAGTTCAGGCGGTATAACCGGCACCACTTTTACTATCATCCATTCAGGCCGGTTTTCAGCACGGGTCGCAGCATCGCGGAAAGCTTCAAAAACCTGTAAACGTTTCAGGGCTTCGGCTTTACGCTGTTGTGAGGTTTCGGTATTTGCTTTGTGCCGGAGATCGAACGACATTTGGTCAAGATTGAGCCTGCCTAAAGCATCAAAAAGAGCTTCAGCGCCCATCTTGGCGATGAATTTGTTAGGATCGTTGTCGTCGAGGTATTGATTTTCCTTCGGAAGATTGTCAACTATTTCGAAATATTCTTCTTCGGTAAGGAAATCAAGGGCTTTAATACCATCTTTCTCTTTAATACCCGGCTGAATCACCATGTACCGTTCATAGTAGATGATCGAGTCAAGCTTTTTACTTGGCAGGCCAAGTAGGGCGCCAATTTTATTAGGCAGAGAACGGAAATACCAGATATGAGCCACAGGCACAACCAGTTGGATATGTCCCATTCGCTCACGGCGTACTTTCTTCTCGGTAACTTCCACACCACAACGGTCACAAACGATTCCTTTATAACGGATACGTTTGTATTTCCCGCAATGGCATTCCCAGTCTTTAACAGGCCCGAATATCCGTTCACAGAATAGTCCGTCGCGCTCAGGCTTATAAGTCCGGTAATTAATGGTTTCGGGTTTCAGAACTTCTCCGCTTGAACGTTCAAGAATCGATTCAGGTGAAGAGAGGCTGATCCTTATCTTTGAAAAGCTGTTGGTTACAGTATTTTCTTTTCTGAAAGCCATATGTTGAAATCGTATTTACTAAATGACAGATGCGTTTATGTCGCATAAGAATTAACTTCAGAAAGCTGGAATACCCGGCTAAAGGTATTCCGGCTTCAAAAAGCTATTCTATTCAAAGGTTACGTTGAGGCCTAAGCCGCGAAGCTCGTGAACCAAAACGTTGAATGATTCAGGTATGTTCGGAACAGGCATGTTTTCGCCTTTCACGATGGTTTCGTAGGCTTTTGCACGGCCAACAACATCGTCCGACTTAACCGTAAGAATCTCCTGGAGGATATTGGCAGCACCGAATGCTTCAAGTGCCCAGACTTCCATTTCACCAAAACGCTGGCCTCCAAACTGAGCTTTACCACCCAGAGGCTGCTGTGTAATGAGTGAATACGGGCCAATAGAACGGGCGTGCATCTTGTCGTCAACCATATGATGAAGCTTCATCATATAGATATATCCAACGGTTGCCGGCTGGTCGAACCGTTCGCCTGTGCCGCCATCGTAAAGATAAACACGGCCGTTATGCGGAAGACCGGCTTTGTCAAGGTATCCATTGATTTGCTCAGTGGTTGCACCATCAAAAATGGGTGTGTTGAAATGAAGGCCAAGGTTTGCTCCGGCCCAGCCCAGAACAGTTTCATAAATCTGTCCGAGATTCATACGTGAAGGTACACCGAGAGGATTAAGCACAATGTCAACCGGGGTACCGTCGGCCAGGAATGGCATATCTTCTTCACGGACAATACGGGCAACAATACCTTTGTTACCGTGACGCCCTGCCATCTTGTCACCAACGCGCAATTTGCGTTTTTTGGCAACATAAACCTTAGCCATTTGTACGATACCATTTGGCAATTCATCACCAACTGTGGCAACAAACTTCTTTCGGTTATAAACTCCAAGTATTTCCTTGTGCTTGATGATAAAGTTGTTGATAAGAACCTTGATAAGTTCGTTAACATCCTTATCGGTAGTCCAGCGACTGGGGTTAACACTCAGGTAATCAATGCCCATGAGCATTTTTTGAGTGAACTTTACCTTTTTGCCAATGACCTCGTTTTTGAAGTTATTATAAACTCCCTGAGAAGTTTTGCCGCTTACCAGCACTGTGAGTTTATCAACAAGTTTTTGCTTTAGCTCTGTTGTATTTTTCAGGAACTCGTCATCAAGTTCTTTTACAACATCTTTTTCCTTGGCTTTCAGCTTCTTATCCTTGATAACCCTTGAAAAGAGCCTTTTATCAATAACAACGCCCTTCATCGAAGGTGGTGCCTTAAGTGATGCATCTTTTACATCACCGGCTTTATCACCAAAGATTGCTCTGAGGAGCTTTTCTTCCGGAGTTGGATCACTTTCACCTTTGGGTGTGATCTTACCAATGAGGATATCACCTTCATTGACCTCAGCCCCAATACGAATGAGGCCATTATCATCCAGGTCTTTTGTTGCTTCCTGGCTAACATTGGGAATATCATTGGTCAACTCTTCAACTCCGCGCTTGGTATCGCGCACTTCAAGTGTGAATTCCTCGATATGCAGTGAAGTAAAAATATCTTCCTTCACCACCTTTTCACTGATAACAATAGCATCTTCAAAGTTGTAACCTTTCCAAGGCATAAATGCTACCATAAGGTTACGACCGAGTGCCAGTTCACCACCTTTTGTTGCATATCCTTCACACAGAACCTGTCCTTTCTTAACTTTATCACCCTTCCGGACGATTGGCCTCAGGTTGATACAGGTATTCTGGTTTGTACGCGAATATTTGGTGAGGTTATAAACCTTAACATCATCATCAAAACTTACGAGGCGTTCTTCATCAAGACGTGCATAACGGATGACAACCTGCACTGAATCAACATATTCGACAATTCCATCGCCTTCAGCATTGATGAGTACCCGTGAATCCTGGGCAACTTTGCCTTCAAGGCCGGTGCCTACAATCGGCGTTTCCGGATTTAAAAGCGGTACAGCCTGGCGCATCATGTTTGAGCCCATGAGTGCACGGTTGGCGTCATCATGTTCAAGGAACGGAATGAGCGAAGCAGCAATCGAAGCAATTTGGTTAGGGGCAACGTCAATCAGGTCAACCTTTTCCTTTTCAATCAAAGGATAATCGGCCAGGTAACGCACTTTAACCTTGTCATAGTCAAAGTTGCCTTCTTTATCCATACCAGTGGTTGCCTGGGCAATGATTTTATTTTCTTCCTCTTCGGCACTCAGGTAAACTGTTTCAGCCAGTTCCACTTTGCCTTCGAGAACCCGCTTGTAAGGAGTTTCGATGAAACCAAGCTTATTGATCTTTGCATACACACACAATGATGAAATCAGACCAATATTGGGTCCTTCAGGTGTTTCGATGGTGCAAAGACGTCCATAATGCGTGTAGTGAACGTCACGGACTTCAAAACCTGCTCTTTCTCTTGACAAACCACCGGGACCCAGGGCAGATACCCTGCGTTTGTGTGTTATCTCAGCAAGAGGATTGGTTTGATCCATGAATTGCGAAAGCTGGTTGGTGCCAAAAAACGAGTTGATGACACTCGAAAGGGTTTTCGCGTTAATCAGGTCCATTGGAGTAAACACCTCATTATCACGCACATTCATACGTTCACGAATTGTGCGGGCCATACGGGCGAGGCCAACTCCAAACTGGTTATAAAGCTGCTCACCGACTGTTCGAACGCGACGATTGCTAAGGTGGTCAATATCATCAACCTCGGTGTGGGAATTGATAAGCCCAATAAGGTATTTAATGATGGATATGATATCTTCCTTGGTAAGTACGCGGGTTTCGAGCGGTGTATCCAGTTCAAGCTTTTTATTGATACGGTAACGGCCAACATCTCCGAGATCATAACGCTTATCGCTGAAGAAAAGCTTTTCGATTATTCCTCTGGCTGTCTCTTCATCGGGTGGTTCAGCGTTACGCAACTGCCTGTAGATGTATTCAACAGCTTCTTTTTCGCTGTTGGCTGTATCTTTCTGCAGTGTATTGAAAATGATGGCAAATTCCTGCGTGTTAACATCGTCACGATGCAACAGGATGGTTTTTGCCCCGGAATCAACTATCTGATCAACATGATGATTTTCGAGAACGGTTTCGCGATCAATGATGACCTCGGTACGTTCAATTGTTACAACTTCACCGGTTTCTTCATCGCCGAAATCTTCAGTCCAGGTCTTGAGTACCCTTGCAGCAAGCCGACGTCCGACATATTTCTTCAGACCCGCTTTGCTAACCTTGATTTCCTCGGCAAGGTCAAATATTTCGAGAATACTTTTATCGCTTTCGTAACCAATTGCTCGAAGCAACGTTGTTACAGGCAATTTCTTTTTACGGTCGATGTATGCGTACATCACGTTGTTGATGTCGGTCGTGAATTCCATCCAGCTTCCTTTGAAGGGGATGATGCGAGCCGAGAACAACTGCTGACCGTTTGTATGGTAACTTGTACCGAAGAATACTCCGGGTGAACGATGCAATTGCGATACAACAACGCGCTCGGCGCCGTTGATCACGAATGTCCCTTTTGGAGTCATGTATGGGATCATACCGAGATATACGTCCTGTATGATCGTTTCAAAATCTTCGTGTTCGGGATCGGTACAATACAGCTTAAGTTTTGCTTTGAGCGGCACACTGTATGTGAGGCCTCTCTCGATGCACTCCTCGATGCTGTAACGGGGAGGATCGATAAAATAATCGAGGAATTCGAGCACGAAGTTATTTCGTGCATCGGTGATGGGAAAGTTTTCGGCAAATACCTTGAACAACCCTTCATTCACCCGATTTTCAGGATTGGTTTCCAATTGGAAAAAATCCTGGAATGATTTGATCTGGATTTCGAGAAAATCCGGGTATTCCGACTGGATCTTTGTTACTCCGAAGTTGATCCGTTCTATTCTGTTTGAAGCCAATGCCATATAGCTGTAAGAATTAATTAAATAATGTATTTTAAAACAATTAATCCCGATTGCAGAATCGGGAAGTAAACAGACTACTTATCCATGCTAATGAGCGTGAATAAGCAGCCTGTTTGGTAATTGCGATCAAATAGCATTTATTTATTTAATCTCAACTTCAGCTCCGGCTTCTTCGAGTTGTTTTTTGAGTGCTTCAGCTTCGTCCTTCGAAACGCCTTCCTTTATAGCTTTAGGAGCAGCATCAACGAGATCTTTTGCTTCTTTCAGACCAAGGCTGGTGAGTTCTTTTACCAGCTTAACAACATTGAGTTTCGACTGTCCGGCAAATTTCAGGACAACGTCGAACTTGGTTTTTTCTTCGACTGCGGGAGCTTCTCCACCGGCTGCGGCACCGCCGGCTACCATTACTGGAGCAGCTGCTGCAGGTTCAATTCCGTATTCATCTTTCAGAATTTTTGCCAGTTCGTTTACTTCTTTAACTGTCAGGTTAACTAACTGTTCGGCGAAAGTTTTTAAGTCTGCCATTTTATTATGATTTAATTGTTTTACGATAATTTGTTTGATGTTTTCAAAGTACTGCGTATAACGATTGGTTAGGCAGCACGTTCTGATAAGGTTTTAAGCACTCCCGAGATGGTTTGGCCACCGCCCTGCAATGCTGAAATAACATTGCGTGTGGGTGACATGAGGAGTGATACGATATCGGCAATGAGTTCGTTCTTGCTCTTGATCGAAATCAGCAGATCAAGTTCGGCATCACCTACGTAAGTCATCTCTTCAACATAAGCACCTTTGAGGATTGGCTTAGGAGAGGTTTTTCTGAATTCCTTGATAAGCTTGGCAGGGATGTTTCCCTGGTCAGCTATCATGATCGAAGTGTGTCCTTTCAGAGTATCGAAGAGTGGACTGAAGTCTTTTCCCGAACGCTGCATAGCTTTCTGGAGAAGGGTGTTTTTAACAACAATCAGCTTCACATTTCTTTTGAAACACAAGCGCCTTAAACGGTTGCTGGTTTCAACATTCATATCTGAAATATCGGTGATATAAAGGTAATTAGTAGCCTTTAATTCTTCGGTAAGGTTATCGATCAGCAGATTCTTATCTTCTTTTCTCATAACGTTTGTTCTTAAGGATCAAATAGTTACACTTACCTGTCTTAAGCTGTGATCGATTTCTGATCGATTCGGATGCCGGGGCTCATTGAGCTCGACATGAATACACTCTTAACATAAGTTCCCTTAGCAGCAGCAGGTTTTAGTTTAATAATGGTAGAGAGCAATTCCCTGGCATTATCAATAATCTGTTCCTGTGTGAAGGAAACTTTGCCGATACCGGCATGGATGATACCGAATTTATCAACTTTAAAGTCGATTTTACCGGCTTTTACTTCCTGAACGGCTTTACCAATATCCATTGTCACTGTGCCGGTTTTGGGGTTTGGCATCAGGCCACGGGGGCCAAGGATGCGTCCGAGGGCACCAACTTTGGGCATTACGCTTGGCATGGTGATTACCACGTCAACATCGGTCCAGCCTTCTTTTATTTTTTGAATGTAATCGTCGAGTCCAACATGATCAGCGCCTGCAGCTTTTGCTTCTTCTTCTTTGTCGGGGGTACACAACACGAGGACCCTAACCATTTTGCCTGTACCATGGGGCAGGGTAACAATACCGCGCACCATTTGGTTGGCTTTACGGGGGTCAACGCCCAAGCGAACATCAATATCAACGGATGCATCGAACTTGGTTGTTGTGATCTCCTTTACGACACGAGCAGCATCAGCAAGCGAATAAGCAGCATCCTTATCGTATTTAGCTAAAGCCAGTTTTTGGTTTTTTGTCAATTTAGCCATTTCGCGTCAGGTAATTAGTAATGATATTTACGGATTAATGTTTCGGAAACTCAAGGTATCCGTTACATAGCAACTGGAGGTTCACCTTTTACGGTGATGCCCATGCTACGGGCTGAACCTGCTACCATTTTCATGGCTGCTTCAAGTGTGAAGCAGTTTAGGTCAGCCATTTTACTTTGGGCTATTTCACGAACCTGGTCCCAGGTAACAGAAGCTACCTTTTTACGGTTGGGTTCGGCTGATCCGCTTTTAAGCTTGGTAGCTTCGAGCAGTTGAACAGCAACCGGGGGGGTCTTGATGATAAACTCGAACGACTTATCTTTGAAAACAGTAATGACCACAGGAATAACCTTACCGGCCTGATCCTGTGTACGGGCATTGAACTGCTTGCAAAATTCCATAATGTTCACACCCTTGGAACCTAATGCAGGTCCAACAGGGGGTGATGGATTAGCCGCACCTCCTTTAATTTGCAGTTTGATTAATCCAGCAACTTCTTTTGCCATTTTTCAGTTGTCTTAAAGGATTAGTAATTGCGGAAAAGGTAACAACTAGGATTCTTTGGCTACCTGCATGAACGAGAGTTCGAGCGGGGTTTTACGACCAAAGATCTTGACCATTACTTTCAGCTTTTTCTTTTCATCATTAATTTCTTCAATCACGCCGCTGAAACTGTTGAATGGTCCATCCGTCACAGTTACGGTTTCACCAACGATAAAAGGTACACTCAGTTCGGCGCCTTGCTCTGAGAGCTCGTCAACTTTGCCAAGAATACGGTTCACTTCGGCAGGCCTCAGGGGAACGGGTTCGTCTTTCGAGCCAAGAAACCCTAAAACCCCCGGAATATTGCGGATGATGTGCGGTATTTCTCCGACCAGAACAGCCTCTATAAGCACATAACCCGGTAAATATGAGCGTTCTTTACTCACTTTTTTACCTTTCTGTACTGTATAGACTTTCTCAGTAGGAATGAGAACCTGTGAAATAAACTCCTGGAGACCCAGTCGGCTTATTTCACTTTCAAGGTATTGTTTTACCTTCTTCTCTCCCCCACTCATGGCCCGGATTACATACCACTTTTTTACTTGATCGCCCATGCCGGTTGATGAAATTGAGAGTTATATTACCAAAAACATTAGAAAGAAATCCCTGGAAGGATTAGAAAAGCAGGTAAAACTGCTTTAGCCCCAATTGAAAAATTTCATCCATCAGGAACACCACAAGTGCGATGATAAGGGAAGCAATGGATACTACTACGGCGCTGTTTTGTAATTCACTCCAGGTAGGCCAGGAAACTTTGTGAATGAGCTCATCGTAACTTTCTGTTACATACTCAGCAATTTTGTTCTTTGCCATCGATCTAATATTTTGCACGGGTGGTAGGAATCGAACCCACAGCCTACGGTTTTGGAGACCGCCACTCTACCAGTTGAGCTACACCCGTTTAGTCCTTGCCTGATGTGCTGGCCAGCCTGCCGGCAGGACATACATCCAGAAACATTAATTTATTTTATGGCAGGAAAAAGTCCCGGATTCGATAACCGGGACATTCTCCTTCATGTATTTGTTAGTCAAGAATTTCAGTTACCTGGCCGGCACCTACTGTACGTCCACCTTCGCGAATAGCGAAACGGAGGTTGAGGTTCATTGCAATTTCTGCAATCAGGTCAACTGTAATTGTGAGGTTATCACCAGGCATTACCATTTCTACGCCTTCGGGGCAGGTAATTTCACCGGTAACGTCAGTAGTTCTGAAGTAGAACTGAGGACGATATTTGTTGTGGAAAGGAGTGTGACGTCCGCCTTCTTCTTTCTTCAGAATAACAACTTCAGCTTTAAACTTCTTATGAGGAGTGATTGATCCTGGTTTTGCAATAACCATACCGCGGCGGATTTCATCTTTGTCGATACCACGGAGAAGGAGACCGGCATTGTCACCAGCTTCACCTTCGTCGAGAAGTTTACGGAACATTTCTACTCCCGTACATACTGATTTCAGTTTTTCAGCTCCCATACCAAGAATTTCAACGGGATCACCCACATGGATAATACCAGTTTCAATACGGCCTGTAGCTACGGTGCCACGGCCTGTGATTGAGAACACATCTTCGATAGGCATGAGGAATGGTTTATCAACTGCACGTGTGGGCAGGGGAATCCATGAATCAACGGCATCCATAAGTTCCATGATTTTGTCAACCCATTTCGGTTCTTTGTTCAATCCACCGAGAGCTGAGCCGCGAATTACAGGAGTATTATCACCGTCGAATCCGTAGAAAGTAAGAAGGTCACGGATTTCCATTTCAACGATTTCGAGAATTTCTTCGTCATCAACAAGGTCAACCTTGTTCATGAAAACAACCAGGCGGGGAACACCAACCTGACGAGCGAGAAGGATATGCTCGCGTGTTTGAGGCATGGGACCATCGGTAGCAGCAACCACAATAATAGCACCGTCCATCTGGGCAGCACCGGTTACCATGTTCTTGATGTAGTCAGCATGTCCGGGGCAGTCAACGTGAGCATAGTGACGGTTTGCTGTCTGATACTCAACGTGAGCAGTATTGATGGTAATACCCCTTTCCTTTTCTTCAGGAGCATTGTCAATTGAATCAAATGACCTGAATTCGGAAAGACCTTTATCAGCCAGCACCAGGGTGATAGCAGCCGTAAGCGTGGTCTTGCCATGATCGATATGGCCGATTGTACCAATGTTTACGTGAGGTTTTGAACGATCGAATTTTTCTTTTGCCATGATAATTAATGTTTATGGTTTTAATCACTAGTTTTAGTAAACAATCATTGAGCCTTTGAGGAGAGTTGAACTCCTGACCCCTTCCTTACCAAGGAAGTGCTCT
>DAONEL010000058.1:0-16129 GCA_035403045.1 Bacteroidales bacterium | reverse complement strand
CATTCGGTGGTCATTCAGTTGTGGTTTAGGGTTTTGGGACTCGGGTTAAAGGAAAATAGAAACAATTTCCAGTTCCTTATTGCCTATTTCAATTTTCAATCCCGATAGCTATCGGGATCAATTTTCTATTATCCTTTTCCTGTTTCCTGTTTCCTGTTTCCAGTTTCCAGTTTCCTGTTTCCAGTTTCCAGTTTCCCTAAGTGCTTCTGCGTGAACTCAGTGTCTTAGTGGTTCAGTATTTCCAGTTTCCTGGCTCCAGTTTCCAGATTAGCAGAATCAATTATCAGGCCAAATGTGGTTTTCGCCTGAAATGTATGAGTTTACCATCCGGGCCTTTCAACCTTGTACATAAGAGATGAAATAGCCCCGGTTTTTCGGGAAATGTAAGGTGTAGGGCGATCGGGCCTCCATTTTCGCGGACCGGGCAATACGGCTGCAATGGCGGCACATTCGGTGCGGGTGAGTTTCGAAGCCGGTTTGCGGAAATATTGCTGAGCGGCCATCTCAGCGCCGTAGATGCCATCACCCATCTCAATCACGTTGAGGTAAACTTCCATGATGCGTTCCTTGCCCCAGGTGAGCTCAATGAGCCCGGTGAAGTAAACTTCGAGTCCTTTACGTATCCAATTTCTTGCCGGCCAAAGAAAAACATTCTTTGCGGTCTGTTGCGAAATGGTGCTTGCTCCGCGAAGTTTACGCCCCCTTTTATTCAACTTCTGCGCTTTCTCAATGGCCTTAAAATCAATGCCATAGTGATGCAGAAAATTATTGTCTTCGCTGGCGATCACGGCCAGTGGCATATTGGGTGAAATGTTTTCAAGCTTTACCCAATCGTATTGCATCCTCGGCTTTTCACCTTCAGCCAGTTGCTCCACCACCCTTATCATCATTAATGGCGTAGCAGGTGGATTGATAAACCGGTAGAGCAGCGAGACAGCAAAGGTAGAAATGAAGAAGAACAGAATAGCAAATCGTATATATCTGAATATCAATCGCATTTTTAAGCCCTGTTCGTTCTGGTAAGGTTTTGATCAAGCGTTGTGAAACAAAAAACAATTTCTTTGAATCTCCTGCAAATGTATCAATAATTTGGTATGTTTGTTCTGCCGGAACGCAATCGGTGCTAGCCAAATAATCGGTTGTTTATCAGTAATTTACTGATCAGCTTTCAACTTATTAGGTAGAATACTTATCGATGAACCGGTTGGGCATCACCCAAAAATCAGGACGAAATAATTATTATCCGGAACATCACTCAAATAACACTACCAACACTACCCAATGAGCAAATTTATCGGCATCAGGCACGAGGACAAATACGTTATGGAACGTCGTGCACCGCTTACTCCTAAACATGTTGAACGTCTCATCAATACGAAGAAACTCGACATTGTTGTACAAACATCTCCCAAGCGGATTTTCAAGGATGAAGAGTATATTAAAGCAGGGGCTGTTGTAGCCGATAATCTGAAAAACTGCGATGTGATCTTCGGGGTGAAGGAAATGCCTGAGTCCTTTTTTGAAACAGGGAAGACCTACATTTTCTTTTCGCACGTGATCAAGGGTCAGTCATACAATATGCCCATGCTGCGAAAGATGATGGAGATGAAGTGCAACCTCATCGATTATGAAAAAGTGATTGATGAACAGGGTAAGCGACTGATCTTTTTCGGCAGGTATGCCGGTCTTGCAGGTATGATCAACTCATTGTGGTCGTTGGGATTACGGCTCAAAGAGTACGGCTATGAAACGCCGTTTCTCAGGATTAAACAGGCCCGTCATTACAATTCGCTGGCTGAGGCCAGGGATGCCATCTCTATGGTAGGGCAGGAAATAGCCGAAAAAGGCCTGCCCCGCGAACTGCGGCCGTTCACGGTAGCCTTCACTGGTTACGGCAATGTTTCACAGGGAGCACAGGAAATTTTGGGTTTGCTTCCGGTTAAGGAAATCAGCCCGGCCAAGTTGCTTGAGCTCGAAAAACGCGATCACCTTCCCAATAACCTCATTTACAAGGTCGTTTACAAAGAAGCTGACTTGGTTGAACCTGTGGATGCAGGTGCAGAATTTGACCTTCACGACTATTACTCAAATCCTCAGCACTACCGCAGCACATTTGGGCAATATTTGCCACATATCAGCATGCTTATCAACTGTGTGTACTGGGATGCCCGTTATCCAAGGCTCATTACCAAGGATCAACTGGCAGGTTTGTTCCGCGAAGGGAAGCCCAAACTTACGGTTGTTGGTGATATTTCCTGTGATGTAAACGGCTCGGTTGAGTTTACCGAAAAGGCCACCGAAATAGAGGACCCGATTTTCGTGTACGAGCCTTTCCTGCAATCGATTTCCATGGGCCACCAAGGTAACGGCATGCTTGTGATGGCTGTTGATATCCTGCCAAGTGAATTGCCGCGCGATTCTTCCTATGGTTTCGGCGATGTACTCATCAATTTTGTGAAGTCCATTGCTGATTGCGATTTCTCCGAAGAGTACGAAGACCTTGACCTCCCGCGTGCAATCAGGAGGGCACTGATACTCCATAACGGGGAACTTACACCCGACTTCAAATACCTTGAAGAATTTGTGAATGTTGAGTAATTGCCGTACTGTGAAATTTTGAATACATCCAAATAACTTTATATCAACTCATTACAACCTCGCCGTGAAGTGAGGAGAAATTAAAAACACTGTTATGAAAAAAGTACTGATACTGGGCGCAGGACTTGTTGTTCGCCCAATTGTGAAACACCTTCTCAACAAAGGTATCCATGTTACTGTAGCCACCCGCACGAAATCAAAGGCTGAAGAAATGATAGCCGGACACCCGAACGGAACCGCTATTGCCTGGACTGTTGACGATGAGGCTACGCTCGACAAAATGATTGCACAGCACGATCTAACAGTCAGCCTGTTGCCATACCTGCACCATGTGATGGTTGCAAAGCATTGCCTGGCAAACCACAAAAACATGGTGACCACCAGCTATGTTAAACCCGAAATGCAGGCGCTGGATGCTGCTGCCAAAGAAGCCGGCATTATCATCCTGAACGAACTTGGCCTCGACCCGGGCATCGATCATATGTCGGCCATGCGCATTATCGACCACGTTCACCAGAAAGGCGGCAAAATTGAAGAATTCTACAGTCTTTGTGGTGCATTGCCTGGACCCGAAGTGGCTGAAGCCAATCCTTTCAGGTACAAATTCTCATGGAGTCCCAAGGGTGTGGTGATGGCCGGTAACAACGACGGTAAATTCATGCGTGATGGGAAAGAGGTGTACATCCCCACACAGGACCTTTTCAAAAATCCTTTACAGGTGGATTTTCCAAAGGTTGGCAAGCTGGAGGTATATCCAAACCGCGATTCAATTTCATACATTGATATTTACGGAATTCCCGAGGTCAAAACCATTCAGCGCGGAACGTTCCGTTACAAGGGCTGGTGTGAAACACTCGACCTGATGAAGAAGCTGAACCTGATTTCGTACGATAAGGTGAAACTCGAAGGCAAAACATATGCACAGTTTATTGCCATGCAAATTGGAGCTGCCGATGCTGCTGACATTCGTAAAAAGGTTGCTGATTTTGCCGGCATAAAAGCCGATGCCTATGCCCTGGATGCCATGGAATGGCTCGGATTTTTCAGTAATGAACCGGTTGGCCGCGTTGAAGATTCACCGTATGAGGTTACCAGCGACATGATGATATCAAAGATGGAACTTGGCCAGAATGAACGCGATATGGTGGTGATGCAGCACAATTTCCTGGCTTCGTATCCTGATGGTACGAAGGAAGTGATCCGTTCGCGTATGCTTGATTTCGGAACTCCCGCCACCGATACTTCAATCGCCCGCACAGTGGCTCTGCCTGCAGCAATCGGCGTTGAAATGATTCTTGAAGGTAAGATTACTGTAAAAGGTGTTTTCAGGCCGGTGCTGCCCGCCATCTATAACCCGATACTCGATGAGCTGGAAAAACTTGATATTCGCATGGAAGAAGAATACGGGCTTCCTCTGGGCGAAAGAATAGGCTGATTACAGTGATCATTGTATAAAGGGGCGGTTTAAATGCTGCCCCTTTTTTCGTGCCTTTACATTAACTTTGCTCCTTCATATATTCAATGTAATGACTAGCTTTCTCAAATGGATCGGTGGCGGAATAGGCTGGGCAGCCGGCGGGCCACTCGGTGCAATCCTTGGATTTGCCCTCGGCTCAATGATCGATGGAATTTCGGGTTCGTCGCAGCAATATTCCGGCACTCAGAGTGATACAATTCCAGGTTATAAAACCAGGACACAACCCGGCGATTTTACCTTCAGCCTGCTGGTGTTATCAGCAGCCGTGATGAAAGCCGACAATAAGATATTAAAATCGGAGCTTGATTTCGTTAAACGGTTCCTGGTAACGCAGTTTGGTATTCAGCAGGCTGAGCAGCAGTTGCTTATTCTTCGTGATATTCTTTCACGTGATATTGATGTAACAGCCGTAAGCGGACAAGTGCGGCAGTACATGGATTACTCATCGCGCCTGCAATTGCTGCACTATCTTTTCGGTATCGCTGGTGCTGACGGGGCACACAACCAGGCCGAAATCACCATGGCAGTCCGGATAGCCCAGTTGCTGGGTATCCGCCAGGCTGACATCGACAGTGTGAAGGCAATGTTCATTAAGGATACCGGCAGTGCCTACAAGATTCTTGAAATAACTCCCGATGCCAGCGATGAGGAGGTGAAAAAGGCTTACCGGAAAATGGCGTTAAAATATCATCCTGACAGGGTGGCTCACCTGGGTGAAGACGTTCAGAAAGCTGCCAATGCAAAATTCCAGGAGCTTAATGCGGCCTATGAATCGATCAAGAAAGAGAGAGGGATGAATTAACCTGCAGTTTTTCAGTTATTTAAGTATAAGTTTTATCCCGAGTCAATGAAAAACCCTGCCGGCAGCATTACGTTAGAACAGATCAGGCAAAACGCTGCACGCGAGAAAGCTGAAAATAAGCGCTTCATGGCAAAGTTATCCAAACAGGATTCCAGGAAACTTGATGAGGCGTTTCACTCGTTTCATGGAGAAGTGTTTGCACAGGTTGATTGCCTCGATTGTGCCAATTGCTGCCTGACACTGGGGCCCCGCATTACCGACAGGGATATTCAGAAAATTGCCAAAGCGTTGAAAGTGAAGCCCTCGCAGCTTGTGTCAGATTACCTGAGGGTTGACGAAGATGGTGATTATGTTTTCAAATCGATGCCTTGTCCTTTCCTGGATTCTGATAACTATTGCCGTATATATAACGACAGGCCGGCTGCATGCCGGGAATATCCGCATACCGACAGGCCCCGGATGTACCAGGTGCTGGACATCACTTTAAATAATATACCCGTTTGTCCGGCGGTATATCTGATCGTTGGAAAACTGAAACTACTCTTTGATTGATGTTTTCCGGTACCCGCCCCCTGTTTTCACGGCATTCGCCGAAATTGGCTAGCCGCCTGTTCACATCCGGATTACTTTTGCTTAACATTTAAAACTTACAACCATGAACAAAATATTCTCAGGATCATCAGCCGTTGGTATAATAGTCGTTTTGCTCGGCTTGCTGCTGTTGTTCCGCAATGTCTTTAACCTCGACATACCCGTTTTCACCATCTTTATATCCACAGCACTCATCATTGGCGGAGTGCTTATGATCAGGGGCAGTTTCCTGCCAAAATGGGAAGGAAGGAATGTGCAGTTTGGCGAATCACATTTTACTTTCGATCCCGGCCAGCGGCAATACAACGTACAGTTTGGCGAAGGCAGCCTGAATCTCAAAGGTTACAAGCCCGATTCAAACATTGACATTTCGGTGGAATGCTCTTTTGGAAAATTCAGGATAATAGCCGACCGTGAAGTGCCCTTGAAAATAAGCGGGAAAGCTTCGTTTGGCGAATTGCGCGGCCCTGACCTTAAGAAGGCATCGTTTGGTGACTACACTTATATGTCGCCCGATTACAATCCATCACAGCCCGGTTTCACAATCAACGCCAATGTTTCGTTTGGCGAACTTGATGTGTTTTACATTTAACCGGCGGCTTACCGGCTGAACCTCATGAAGGTGCCCAGCGGCAGACGTTTTCCGAATTTATCAGCAAGATATAGCTCCCCGTATTCTTTGTTGCCGGTATTACTGAAATGTGAATTCACGAGGTTATCGGCTACCAGTGCAGAATATCCGATGGAGTACATGTTGAGGATGAGGAAAGCGTTTTCTTTTTCAAGCAGTTGCCCGCAAAGGCTCATCATTTCGGGCAGGCTGTCGTCAAGCACCCATTTTTCACCTTCGGGCCCGCGGCCGTAAGCAGGCGGATCAAGAATAATACCAGAATACCTGCTTCCCCTGCGTACTTCGCGCCGAACGAATTTCAAAGCATCTTCAACCACCCAGCGGATGTTGTCAAGTTTGCTGAGTTCCATGTTTTCACGCGCCCACGAAACTACAGGCTTCACTGAATCAACGTGGTACACATCAGCGCCTGCCACTCTCGCCGCCAGCGAAGCGCCTCCGGTGTATGCAAAAAGGTTCAGAACGCGGGCTGCGGTTATGTTGAGCGATTGAATAGTGGAGTAAATATAATCCCAGTTTTCAGCCTGTTCGGGGAACACACCGATATGCCTGAAAGCAGTAAGCCCCAGTCGCATACGGAATCTCAACCCGCCGGATGAATAACCGATCTCCCACTGCTCAGGCACACCTTTTTTCAGTATCCATTTCCCTTTCTCGGGATCGTTCTTTTCCTTCCTGAACTCAGCGTGCGACATGCTTTCCCATTCACTTCGCGGGAGTGAACAATTCCACAAAGCCTGCGGTTCGGGACGAATGAGAATATATTTTCCGAAACGTTCGATTTTCTCAAACCCGCCTGAATCAATCAGTTCATAATCGTGCCAGTGTCCAGGTGTGAGAAGCTGCATCTTTCGGTGAAATAGGAGCGAACAGTATTTTTTTATAGCCTGCCGTCGACAAGGTTTTTATCAACGGTTCCTTTTATATCAAACACAACCGTATTGCCTTTTTTCAGTGCTGTGAGATCCAACTGCCTGAATTCTTTGTGGGCAACGGCAAAAACGATGGCGTCGTAGGTTTTCCCGGGTTCAAGAGCGGGGAGCATTTCTACGCCATACTCGTGTTTCACTTCAGCCGGGTCGGCCCAGGGATCAAAAACATCCACGTTACAACCAAAATCCTTCAGTTCGGTGATTACATCAATCACACGGCTGTTGCGGATATCAGGGCAGTTCTCCTTAAATGTAATGCCCAGTACCAGCACCTTGCTTCCGGCAATGGTATGCCCTTTATGGATCATGAGTTTGATGGTGCGGTTAGCCGAATAAAAACCCATGTCATCATTCAATCGGCGGCCTGCAAGGATTATCTCAGGATTATAACCCAGTTCCTGGGCTTTATGGGTCAGGTAGTATGGATCAACACCAATGCAGTGTCCACCTACCAAACCTGGCGAAAATGGCAGGAAGTTCCATTTGGTACCAGCGGCCTGTAAAACTTCATGTGTATCAATATTCAGCTTGTTGAAAATCAGGGCGAGTTCATTCACAAAAGCAATGTTGATGTCGCGCTGCGAATTTTCAATGACCTTGGCGGCTTCAGCCACTTTGATGCTTGATGCGAGGTGGGTTCCGGCAACAATGATCTTTTTGTAAAGTTCATCAACCTTTTTAGCAACCTCAGGAGTTGATCCTGAAGTTACTTTCCTGATCCTGGTAACGTTATGTTCTTTGTCGCCGGGGTTGATGCGTTCGGGGGAATAACCGCAGTAGAAACCGGTATTGAATTTCAACCCGCTGAATTTCTCGAGCACAGGCACGCACTCTTCTTCGGTGGCGCCGGGGTAAACGGTTGATTCATAAATAACTATGTCACCGTTTTTCAGCACTTTCCCAACGGTTTCCGATGCTTTTACAAGCGGGGTGAGGTCAGGCCTTTTGTACTTGTCGATAGGTGTCGGAACTGTAACGATGAAGTAATTGCAATCCCTTATTTCATCAATCTTATTGGTGTAGGTAAGATATTTTGCAGCGGCCAGGTCTTCATCCGAAGTTTCCAGGGTGCGGTCATGGCCCTGCTCCAGTTCCCTGATTCTCGATTCATTAATATCGAAACCTTTGACAGGAAAAATTTTTCCGAATTCAACAGCCAGCGGAAGGCCGACGTATCCAAGCCCGATGAGGGCTATCTTGATTTCACTCATTCGTTTAAAGGATTTTAATTGAAAAATAGTGTATTATAAGGTTAATCATTTGGTATCGCAAAAGTAACAAAGCAGATGTTTCGAAGTTACTTTCTTCTGTTTTGCGGGCTCAGGTTAAAGTTTTCCGGATGCCGGGCAACTGAATCCATGTAAAATGCTTCAATCTCCCTGATGTCGTTTTCATAATTGCCGGTAGGATAGAATACATAGCCAAAGCCAACAACTTTTTTCTGATAGTCTAATACTCCCAGAACTATAGGCACTTTTGCATGTTCAGCAATATAATAGAAACCTCTTTTCCAGCTTTTTACGAGACTCCGGGTGCCTTCGGGAGTAATGGTGATGACTAGTTCTTTTTCATTACGAAACATTTCACCCACCTGCTGCACCACGTTAGAGCTTTTCGAACGGTCAACCGGTATTCCGCCTATCGCTTTTACAATTGGTCCCAGCGGGAAGAAAAAGGCTTCCTTCTTGATAAGATACCTGGCTTTGATTCCGATGGTCATATAACCGAAAAAGCCAATGAAAAAGTCCCAGTTGCTGGTGTGCGGAGCAACAATAACAATACATTTTTTAATTTCAGGAGGGATGGATCCGGTGGTGCTCCATCCGAAAAGGTTAAGTACAAAATGTCCGAACTTCTTTCCCATGGTCATAAATTAGGATTAAATCCTGCAGGAACATAATTTTCCATCGACAAGCAGGTGGCTGTGGCAAACGCAGTTCCGCGGCTGATGAGTGTATCCCATTCTTTTTCAGTGAGTTTATCCAAACGGGACTTTGTGAGGTTTTTTTCTGCGAAGCCATAAATGAGTCCGGCCGTAAAATTATCACCGGCACCGATTGTTGAAACCGGACTGATTGGTGGCACTGCATATTCTTTTATGAGCGAAGGTGTGAACAGCAGTATGTTTCCTTCGCCCTGCGTAATAACCAGGTTGGTGCAGTATGGTTTCAGCTTTTCATAGATACTTTCGGGTTCGCTTGTGCCGGCAAGAAATTCGAAATCTTCGTTTGAGCCTTTCACAATATGCGACAGGCTCATGTTTTCAAAAAAAACATCCCTTACTGAAGGCATATCGGCGAGATGATGTTTTCTGACGTTGGGGTCGAAAATGATTAGTGCGCCTGCTTTTTTAGCGGTTTCGGTGATCGTCGAAACATGCTTTCGCCTGGCTGGTCTCACTGAATAGAACGATCCGAAAGCCAGGATATCATTTTGAGTGAAAGCCGGTGGGGCATTGTCAGGAAGTTCTGCCGGCTGGTTGTGATAAAAAGTGTATTGGGCATTTTGCCTGTCATCGAGAAAGGCGAGTGCTATGGAGGTGTTAAAATGCTGGTAACGAATTGAATGGATCGTTGAAACATGATTATCTGATAGCGACTTTTCGATGACATTGCCGGGATCATCCTTTCCGAATTCGCTGATAAAATCAACCTTACAGCCTGTCCTGCCCAGCGCGATCGCCGTGTTGAGCATGCTGCCGCCGGCTATTGCACTCACCGGAAGGTTGTTCCGGAAAAGAATATCGAGAACCGTTTCACCGAGCGTATAAATGTGCCGCATGCCTGTTGAAAATGATTGTTAACTGTCGAGGCCAAGGTCCAGCTGGTCCTTGAGCGTTTTCAGCAGTGGATTTTTCTCCGACATGGTCTCAAACTTTTCCTTGTCGGAATATGGTTTTTTTACCTCGACAGCTTGCTCCGAAACAGTTGTCTCAATGGAAATATTATCGTTGTTTAGCGCATTCTTAAGGTAACCGATAAGTTCGGTTTTATTGCGGTTAAATTCCGTTTCAAGCACCCTGTTTTCAAGTTCTACGGTAATGGAACCGCTTTCAGTGAGTACCGGGTTGTGTCCTGAAAGTGCTGAAAACAGAAGTGTTGACTCTTCCTTTATACTTGCTGCGAACTTTTGCCATGCATCAACAAGCTGAATATCAGTAAACAGGGTGTTTCTGTCACCGTTTGAGGTTTGTTTCAATGAATCGCTGTTTGCCTGGCTTATGGCCGACTTTATTGACAGTGACACCGGCATAATCTTTCTGGCCGGCGCAGGTTTTCCGTCAGAGAGTGCCGGAATATCCTTTGTTTCATCACCTGGTTTAATCTCAGTTTCTCCCTGGATGCCCGGTGCCGGCTCCGGGGTGCCGGACTGGCTGATAACAGGTGGAGCAGGTTCCTCAGCTTTTAGAGGCTGTTCTTCAACAGCATTTTCTGTTGCTGAAGTTTCCTGAGCTATAGGTCCAGAGGCTGGCCTTGCTTCAACCGGTCTTGATGGTGAAACAGCAGGTGCCGGAGGTGCAGCCTGGGGCTGGCTCTCTGTTTTTACCCCGGTGAGTTGGCAGAGCTGAATCAGTGTTACCTCAACAAGCAAACGTTTGTTGTTTGAGATGCGGTAATTAATATCGCACTTGTTGTTGGTTTCCAATGCGTTGATTATGAACTGCAGCGGGCATTGTTTGGTTTGTGCCAGGTATCGGTTGCGAATGCTCTCACTGGTTTCCATAAGTTTGGCTGTAGAAGCATCGCGGCACATCATGAGGTTGCGGAAATGATCACCAAGCCCGGTGATGAAATGCTGCCCTTCAAAACCCTTGTCAATTACCTCGTTAAACAGCAGCAGCGCACTTTTAATATCACCCGTGAGCATATAATCTGTCATCCTGAAATAGTACTCATAATCAAGTACATTCAAGTTGTCAATTACTAACTGATAGGTAATTGTATGATTACCAAGGCTTACCATCTGGTCAAACATCGAAAGGGCGTCTCTTAAGGCACCGTCGGCTTTCTGTGCTATGATGTGCAATGCATCAGGTTCTGCTTCAACGTTCTCACTCTTAGCCACCCAGGCCAGGTGTTTGGCAATATCATCGACCGTAATGCGCTTGAAATCAAATATCTGGCAGCGTGAAAGGATGGTCGGAATTATCTTATGCTTCTCGGTGGTGGCCAGGATGAATTTTGCATAGGCCGGAGGTTCCTCCAGGGTTTTGAGGAATGCATTGAAAGCAGCCTGCGACAGCATATGGACTTCATCGATGATATATACCTTGTATTTACCCATCTGCGGAGGAATCCGCACCTGCTCTACCAGGTTCCTGATGTCATCCACACTGTTGTTTGACGCTGCATCGAGTTCATTGATATTGAAAGATGCTGATTTGTTGAAAGCCTGGCAGAATTCACATTCGTTGCAGGGCTCAAGATTTGCACTCAGGTTCTGGCAGTTAATGGTTTTGGCGAGAATACGGGCGCAGGTGGTTTTACCAACACCACGGGGGCCGCAGAAAAGAAATGCCTGGGCAACCTGGTTGTTGCGGATAGCGTTTTTTAACGTTCCCGTGATAGCCTGTTGCCCAACGACTGTATCAAAAGTTACCGGTCTGTATTTGCGGGCTGAAACAACAAAATTTTCCATGCAAATGATCTATTGTTCTAGTAAACAATGAATTGCGGTTCATCACGAAGGTGTTACCGCATTTTCAAAAGTACGATAAATCGTTGTATGAAAAAATATGGCTATGATCGATTATATTAATCTTGTCCGTAAGCAGAAATCGGATGGGTTATTGTATGTTTGTTATACGAATAGCAACAAAAAAGGAAATTGACTCTGATGGAACTGAAAGAAATATTTCCTCCTTCTGAACCTTGCTCATGCCAGGTTTGTGTCAATTATTGCCGCAGGCCCGGCTGGTGGTCCGTCGATGAAGCCGCAAATGCCATCGAAGCAGGTTATGCGAAGCGCATGATGCTCGAAATATCGCCAGGAATGAACTTTGGCGTGCTCGCACCGGCTTTCAGGGGGAACGAAGTGAATTATGCAATGCAACTTTATGCTGACCAAGACTGCACATTTCTGGCAGACGGCCGTTGTGAGCTTTTCGGTAAAGGATTACAACCGCTTGAATGTCGTTTCTGCCATCACGACAGAACCAGCCTGGGCGAGAAATGCCATCATGCTATCGAACTTGAATGGAATACTGAAAAGGCCAAACGGCTCATTGTCAGGTGGGGAATTCTCACAGGTTTCTGGCTTAAACAGGGACTTGAAGTTCATGAAAAGAATCGTGGAATACACCTTAAGTAATATAGGCTCATTAATGAACTGCGCTGCATAATGTTTATTGCTGCCTGACTATCGCCATTTTCCATACTTTTGTTCTGATAATCTATCTTGATAATGCTGGTTCTTACCCCAAAAATAACTAACCGGCTGAGGTTTACATTCAACCTGCTGCTCGGCGACCTGCTGGGTGTCGAACCTGTATTTACCGTTTCAAAAGAGGAGTTCCTGAGTTTTGACGGGCCAAAACTTTCGTATGGAATTACCTTGAACGACGATCACCTTTTCTTTGCATCAAACCGGCTGCTTTTCGAAAACGGTATTTCTGCCTGCGAAATCAATTACTTTGATTTCCAGGGGACAAAGGCGTTTTTTCAGGTTTACCAGAAGACTTCCGCACTGCCGTTCGATGTTTTTGCCGCTTCTTTTTTCCTGGTTTCGCGCTATGAGGAATACCTGCCGCACATGCGTGATGAACATGGGCGTTTCAGGGCAAACCAGGGTGAAGCGTTCAAAAATGGCTTTCTCAGGAAGCCACTTGTGAATATCTGGTCGATTGAAATAAAAAGGGTATTGCAGTCACGGTTTCCTGAATTGCAATTTAAAATGCCGGCTTTCACCTTTATTCCAACGATTGATATTGATGCAGCTTTTGCATTCAGCCACAAAGGACTTACGAGGGCATTAGGCGGTTTTGTGAAAGCGCTTAACCGCGGCGACATGGTGGAATTCAGGGAAAGGCTTGATGTACTGCTGGGCCGCAGGAGCGACCCGTTTGATACCTATAGCATGCACCTTGAGTTGCAGCGAAAGTATGCGCTGAAAACGATTTTCTTCATCCTGCTCGCCGATTACGGAGTAAACGACAAAAACCTGCCTGTCCACAACAGGTTTTTCAGGCAAATAATAAGGGAACTTGCTGATTATGCTGATGTTGGGATTCACCCTTCGTATGCTTCGGCAGGCAATGCAACCCTGCTTGGCAAAGAAATTTCGAGGCTGTCGGCAATTCTTCACAGGGATATTATTAAAAGCCGCCAGCATTTTTTGAGGCTCGAAATGCCATCTACATACAGGAACCTCATTCATTGCGATATTCTTGAAGATTACACCATGGGATATGCCGAAGAACCGGGTTTCAGGGCCTCAATCTGCACGCCTTATCATTTCTATGACCTCGATCTCGATACCCAAACTCCTTTAAGGATATTTCCGTTTACACTCATGGACGGGACACTTAACGACTATCTGGACCTCACTCCCGCGCAGGCTTTTGAGGTCATTACCCAGTTGATGAAGGAGGTGAAGGCGGTTGGCGGCACATTTATCAGCCTTTGGCACAATAGTACGCTCAATGATCAGCATCACTGGAAAGGCTGGCTGAAAGTATATGAGGATATGATAAAGCTGGCTGTTACTTCTTAAATATCAGCGATTTAACCATGATCAGGCACCTGAAGAACGAAGAGATTGAAAGGGATAAGTGGGACGAATGCATTGCTGATGCCTTCAATGGCAATGTTTACGGCTTTTCATGGTACCTTGATATCGTGAGCCCTGGTTGGGAGGCGCTTGTTGAAGACGATTATCTCCGTGTATTTCCGCTGCCGATCAAACAAAAGTTGAATATTGTTTACAGTATGCAGCCTTATTTCACACAGCAACTTGGCGTGTATTCAAGGTTAGCTCTCAATACTGACGAGGTGGCATTATTTCTTCAGGCAATACCTGCAATTTTCAGGTTTATTGATCTCAATATGAATGTTTTCAGCCGGGCTCAGGCAGATTCATGGAAGGTTATTGAAATGGCCAACTACGAGCTTGACCTCATTCCTGATTATGAAAGTTTACGGGAAGGTTATTCTCAGAATGTCAGGCGCAACCTTAAAAAGAGTGCTGAAAGCAACCTGTCGCTGGTAAAGAACGTCAGGCCCGAAGAAGTTGTTACTCTCTTCCGGGAAAACAGGGGGAAGCAATTCGGGCATCTGCGCAACGAACAATATGCGGTTTTACTTCGGTTGATTTATGCAGGCATTCATAAGGGCATAGCGCAGGTCTGGGGAGTATATGATGCTCATAATGAGCTTTGTGCAGGCGTTGTCTGGCTTTTCAGCCACCAGGAGGCGATATTTCTCTTCTCCGGGTTGTCAGAAACCGGGCGCAGCAATGGGGCGATGCCGTTTTTGGTGGATAATTTTATCAGGGAACATGCCGGCCGGCAACTGACACTCGATTTTGAAGGATCAAATGATGAAGGGCTTGCCAGGTTTTATGGAGGTTTTGGATCGGAAAAGGTAAGTTATTGCCGGATTGTGATTAACCGCCTGCCGTTATGGCTCCGGGCCTCACTGTCAGTTTGGCGCAAAGCCCGAAATATATTCTGAGTTTTGATTGCTTATTAATCTTAGGATTAGAATCAAATAAGTACCTTTGTAAAGTTATAGATATTGTTTTAATTCAATCACTTAACCTGCATAACATGGTCATTAACCTGGGAACCCAATATTCTATCATCAACCAGTTGGTTTCAGAATTGCGCGATGCTGAGATTCAGCGCGACAGTATGCGTTTCAGGCGCAATCTTGAGAGAATGGGTGAATTGTTTGCCTACGAGATCAGTAAGAAGCTCAAATACGAGGAAAAAGAGGTTGTTACATCACTGGGTACTGCCATTGTGCCTGTGCTGAAGGAGTTTCCGCTTCTGGCCACAATTTTGCGGGCCGGGCTGCCGCTGCACCAGGGCTTGCTCAATATATTCGACAGGTCGGAAAACGCTTTTGTGTCAGCCTTTCGCGAACACCGGAAAGAAGATGAATTTGCGGTCCAGATCGAATACATTTCATCGCCGGATATCACTGACCGGGTGATGATACTGTCGGATCCGATGCTTGCAACAGGCCATTCACTATTACAGTCATACAGGGCGCTTCTTAACAGCGGCAAGCCTTCACATACTCACATTGTAAGCGTGATGGCAAGTGTGCAGGGTTTAGAGTTATTAAAACGTTCGCTGCCAAAAACCGGCATTACCATCTGGGTAGGTGCTGTTGATGACGAACTCACTGCACATGGTTATATTGTGCCGGGGCTGGGTGATGCCGGCGACCTTGCATATGGCAAGAAGGCATAATATTTGATGCACCTTATTGTATATTCCCGGAATTTATTTTTCGCAATCAGCAACAATTCCAATATGGAATCGTTTGACTGTAATTAAAACAATGCATGTCGTCTCTAGCTAAATTCCTGTTAATACTAGCCACCAGCAGCATCAAGCTTCTGTTTGCCCCTCCATTGTCATTCGGGGTCGGTTTTAATTTCCTGCAAACATGGGCCTTCACATCTGTTGGTGGGGTGCTTGGGGTGTTGTTCTTTTTCTTCCTGGGACGAATTATTATCAAGGTATATTTAAGGTATTACAGGCGTGCATTCAGAGTAAAGGTTCATCAGTTGGCAGAACGGATCGGTAAGTTGCATATTGCCGAACGGTTTATGCCTAAACATCCCAAAACCTTTACCTGGCAGAATAAAATGATTGTCAGGATACGACAGAAGTGGGGCTTTATCGGTATTATTGTTCTTACCCCGGTGCTTTTTTCAATCCCGATTGGAACATTGCTTGCAGTAAGCCTTTACTCCGACAAAAAATACCTTCCTGCGTATTTGTCAGCCAGCGTGGTACTTTGGTCATTAGTGCTGTCGTCAGGCATTGCAATTTTCTGAGAGTTACTCTTGTTTGGTTTTCTGGGGCCTGATTATTAACTGCTTAGGTTGGCAGGAAAATATTGCTCAGGGTCTGCATTATTTTTAAT
>DAONEL010000057.1:0-16154 GCA_035403045.1 Bacteroidales bacterium | reverse complement strand
GCATTAAAAATGTTGACGACCTGCTCAACAGCGGCGACACCTGGGAAATAAAATAAGCAAACAGGATTTTATTATAAAAGCCGGAGTTTTGGTGAGTGATCACCGGGACTCTGGTTTTTAGTTTAATAATTTTGAAAAGACAAGATTATCATGTTTGATTTTGCGATAATTGGTTGTTAATTACAAATCTTCAGGAATTAAAAAACTGATACCTGAAAAATACTTTAATAGTTATTTTCCAGCTTTTTTAATTCGATTATTAAGCTATCTCCATTGATTACTTTAAAGGTATTGCTATTAAGTCTCTTAAAAATTCTTCGTTTAATATCATATATTTCTTTATTGAGTATTCTGTAAGTTTTGTGTTTCTCTAAATAAATTATATCAGATTCAGTTCGGATTTCAATATTAAACGGTTTGTAATTCTCTTTCTTAACTGCAATTTTTTGTTTCTCTAACAGCCCAACTACTTTAAATCTCCCCAAACTATCGGTATATGATTGTGATCCATAACCAGAATCTGTTACAAGTGCACTGTCTATTGGTAATTGCGTATCATAATCTATAACACGACCAATTGTTGATACCCTAGCTTTATCAGGCGAACATGATGAGAATTGGAAAGCTACTGGAAAAATCAGAAGGATGATAGCTTGTTTCATATTTGAATTTTTTACATGAATATATGTTTTAAACCAAAATTGAAGTTGATTAGCTTCTTTTATAGCTTAGAAAACGCAAATCCTCCACTGTATAAAGCCCTTCCTTCATTACTTCATCAAGGTAGGGGAGGATAAGGCTGATTTTTTCGGGTGTATCAATGATTTCGATCACCAGCGGCAGGTTGTTGCTCAGGTGCGCTACCAGCGAACTGTGCAGGCGGTTGTTGGCGCCGTAGCCCATGTACCCGTGTATCACCGTGGCGCCGGCAAGGTTTAACTCACGGGCTTTCAGTACAATGGCTTCACACAGGGTTATTTCGTGATGCGGGTCTTTTTCGCCGATATAAATGCTCAACCGTTGCCCGTTTTCCACCTTTTTCATGGAATATGAGATTAGTCAGGATTCTTTTCAATACAAACCTACATAATTATTTGACAACTTGAATATTGCACGTTAGCTGTATTCAAACCGGTGAATACACGTCAAAATACTTTGAAATCCGGCTTCAGCCAAAGGAATAATATGTACTTTTGAAAATATGATCAGGCGCTTTCAGCAGTTCATCAAATCGGAATCCCTCTTCAGCCACAGCGACCGTATATTGCTGGCTGTCAGCGGCGGAGTTGATTCGGTAGTGCTTTGTCGCCTCATGAGCGAAGCAGGCTATAAATTCGGGATTGCCCACTGTAATTTTTCACTCCGTGATGCTGAGTCCGACGATGATGAAAAGTTTGTCGCAGCTCTTGCTGAGTCCTGCAAGGTACCCTTCTTCACGACTCGTTTTGATACACCGCAATTTGCCCGTGATCAGGGTTTGTCAATACAGATGGCTGCCCGTAGTCTGCGCTATTCATGGTTTGAGCAGGTTTGTACCGAAAAAGGTTACCGTTGTGTTGCCACCGCCCATCACCTCAACGATCAGGCTGAAACTTTCTTTATCAACCTGCTTCGCGGAACGGGTATTGCCGGACTACACGGCATACTTCCCCTCCAGGGAAAGGTGGTTCGCCCCATGCTGTTCGCTACCCGTGACGAAATCATGGATTTTGCTGTAAAGAATAACCTTGAGTGGCGCGAGGATTCATCAAACATGAGTACTAAATACCTTCGCAACCAGTTGCGGCACGAGGTGCTTCCTTCGTTCGAAAAGATCGATAGAGACTTTGCACGCAATCTCGACAGTACCATTCGCCGTTTACGCGGGACAGAAGCAGTTTACCGGCAAAAAATTGAAGAAGGCAGAAGCGACCTGCTGGAACATACCGACAACTGCGACCGTATCCTGATAAGCTATCTGCTTGAATTTGAACCCGTAGAAACCTGGCTGTTTGAAATTTTGCGGCAGTTTGGATTTTCAGAAGCCGTCACCCGTGAAATTGCCCTTTCGCTTGAGGGAACCGAGAGCAAAGTATTCTATTCGCTGAGTCACCGGCTTTTACGCGACCGTGACTACCTTGTGATTGAGAACAACGATAAACATCCTGAACCTGCCGGTTCAGAATACCTGGTATATGATACCGGTCACAGCATCATTTCAACGGCGCCTGCACCCATCACATTCACGAAAGTGCCGGCTGACAGATTCAAAATACCAGATAAACAGACTATTGCCTGTTTCGATTACAATAAACTGCGATTTCCTCTTGTGCTCAGGCACTGGCGCGAAGGCGACCGCATGGTGCCCCTGGGAATGAAAGGCAGCAAAAAGCTAAGCGACCTTTTTATCGACCAGAAATTGTCGCAGGCCGAAAAAAAGAGCATCTGGCTGCTGGCATCGGGAGAAGACATTGTATGGGTTGCCGGACTGCGCATCGATGGGAGATTCAGGATAACAGGCCATACCAGGGATATCCTTATGGCTGAAATCACCGTGCCTGAACCCGAACAGGCCGGGTCTTTGTGCTGGCTCTTCAGCTAAGCCATTTTACTTCCGTCATTTTGCTGCCAATTACATGTATATTTATACAGACATCAGGCTAGTGCAGAAGTATGTGCACTTCGCAATAATTGCTAACTTTGCAATTCCCAAACGTATTATCAAAACAATCATAGTTTTATGTTGAGTTCACCCAAATTTCTTTCAAGGGCGATCCTTCTATTATCCCTTGTAATGCTCCTGTCAGGAGTTAAACCTGCTGTGGCACAGATCATTGAGCCGGCAAAATGGAGCTTCAAAACGGTAAGGCTAAACGATACCGTTGCCGAACTGCAAATTGTCGCAACACTGGAAAACGCATGGCACCTTTACTCGCAATACACTCCCGAAGGCGGCCCGCTTTCGACAGTCATCACTTTTGAGCCATCAAAAAATTATAAATTGCTTGGCAAAGCTGTTGAACCTAAGCCGGTTACCGAAAGAGATGAATACTTCAACCTCGATGTGAAGTACTTTAAGGAGAAAGTTGTCACTTTCAAACAAAAGGTTCTCGTCAGGTCGCAAAAGCCCTTTGAGGTCAAGGGAAATATCGACGGACAGGCATGCAACGAAGGCACCTGCGTGCAGGTAGGCACTGATTTCGGTTTTAACCTTGAAGGTGCTAAAACAGTCAGTGCAGTTACTGAAACAATTACCGATACAGCCACCGCCAGTGCTGCCGACACATCAGCAAAATCCTCACTTACAGCTATTTCTGATACACCAGGTGCTGCTAATGTTGCTGAACCTAACAGTGACGAATTCACTGGCAAGAACCGTTCGTTGTGGTGGTTTTTCTTCCAGGCATTTGTATGGGGATTGCTGGCAATCCTCACCCCATGCGTTTTCCCGATGATCCCGATGACTGTTTCCTACTTCATGAAAAGCGGTTCAAAAGGGAAAGTACAGGCAATAATCTATGGGCTTTCAATCATCGCCATTTACGTGATATTCGGTGTACTGATTTCGGTTCTGTTCGGCGCCGATTTTGGCAACTGGCTTAGTACGCATTGGGTACCTAATGTACTGTTCTTCCTCATTTTCGTGATCTTTGCCGCTTCCTTTTTCGGCTATTTCGAGATTACTATGCCCAACTGGCTGGTAAACAAGAGTGTACAGAATGAAGAAAAAGGCGGAGTAATGGGAACCATCTTCATGGCGCTCACCCTGGTACTGGTTTCCTTTTCATGCACCGGGCCTATTGTAGGCACGGTGGTGGTGCAGGCAGTGGGCGGACAAGTGATCAAACCTGTGATCGGAATGCTGGGATTTTCGCTGGCTTTTGCAATTCCATTCACGCTCTTTGCCTTTTTCCCGCAATGGCTCAACAAAATGCCCAAATCAGGCGGATGGCTCAATTCGGTGAAAGTAGTCCTTGGATTTGTTGAACTCGCATTTGCACTAAAGTTTCTCAACGTACCCGATCAGACCTACCATTGGGGTATTCTCGACCGTGAGGTTTACCTCGGGTTCTGGATCGTGATATTTACCATGATGGGCTTCTACCTGCTGGGGAAAATTAAATTCCCCCACGACAGCGAATACCCGGTTGTGAAGTCTTTCCCGAGATTGTTGCTGATTATCATCACTTTTACTTTCGTAATATACCTGATTCCCGGCTTATGGGGTGCTCCGCTCAAAGGTATTTCGGGATGGCTGCCGCCGATGGAAACACAGGATTTTGATGTTTCAGCCATTGTGAGGGAGAATTCCGGTGGAGAGAGCAACAAAGTTGCAACTGCTAATTTATCTGAAACGCCAAAATATCTCAATACTGACCTGAAACTACCGCATGGATTGAAAGGCTATTTTGATTACGATCAGGCACTTAAGGTGTCAAAAGAACTGAAGAAGCCTGTATTTGTGGATTTCACCGGCCATGGTTGCACCAATTGCCGCGAGATGGAAAACAGGGTGTGGAGTGATCCGAAAGTATTGCAAAGGCTTCGCGATAACTTTGTGCTGGTGGCATTGTATGTTGACGATAAAGTGATAGAAATGCCGAAAGAAGAGTGGTACACCAATAAACAGGGGAAGGAAGTAACGCTGCTTGGTAAAAAGAATACCGAGATACAGCGTGAGAAATTCGGAACAAATTCGCAGCCATACTATGTTATTCTTGATGAAACCGGAAAACTTCTGGTGTCGCCAAGGGCTTATAACCTGGATATTAATGAGTTTGTGAAGTTTTTGGATGCAGGAGTTGAGGCATATAAAAAGGAGGCATCGCAGAAATAGGCGATAAGATTAAAATTTTGTACAAAAACCCGGGAAATAGAAATGTTTGCCGGGTTTTTAATTTACTAAAAACCAAATTGTTAAAATATTATGTTAATTCAAAAAACGTATTTATTAAAAATATTTCCATAAAATTCAATTTGTGGCACGACGGTTGTAACATTCTTTATAACGGAACGTCATAAAGACACCGAAAACAAAGAAACAACAAAATAACCCCTTAAAACCTGAAGCCATGAAAAAGATGATGTTTATTCTGATGTTGATGATGGCTACAACATTGAGCACCGAAGCTCACAGATATCACAGGATGCATGTCACCATCTCCATGCAAAATTTTTATGATGAACTATCGCCTTACGGCGACTGGATCTACACAAACGACTACGGTTACGTGTGGCGTCCTTACTTCGATAATCCTTATGCTTTCAGGCCTTACTCTTCGGGAGGTAACTGGGTTTACACCGAATTCGGCTGGACCTGGGTTTCCGATTACCGCTGGGGCTGGGCTACCTTCCACTATGGACGCTGGTACTTCGACGATTACCTTGGCTGGATGTGGATTCCAGGCTACGAATGGGCTCCTGCATGGGTATCGTGGGGAAACTACGGTGACTATTACGGATGGGCTCCTCTTGGACCGAACATCTACGTAAGCATGAACTTCAACTGGCTTGCTCCTGATCCCTGGTGGACCTTCGTTCCCCGCCGTCACTTCTGCTCGCACAACTGGCATCACTACATCTACGATCGCCCGGTACAGGTCAACAACATCACTTACATCACCAATGTATATTACAACGACAACCGCACTTACCGCGAAAACAACTGGTTCCAGGGCCCACGTGTAAACGATGTTGAAAGATATGGTAACACAAGGATACGCCAGATGAAAGTGGTGGAAGCCGAAAGGCCCGACAGAACACTGGCTCGCAATGGAGAAGTTACCTTCTACCGCCCCGAAGTTGATCGTACCCGCAACGAAAGCCGCCCGACCGAATACCGCAAAGCCGAGAATGCACGCAGCGAGAGCCGCATCCAGTCAAATCCCCGTACTAACGATCCGGGAGCCAGCCGCACCAGGGAGGAAATGAAAACCTCAACACGCAGTACCCGCGACTACAACGCAGTTCAGAATCCAGCCACCCGGGTGGAGACAGGCAAAAGGAATGCCACAGAAGTGAAGAACCCGACAAGAACCGATTCACCGGTGAACCGCAAATCCGAAGGTTCGATTGACAATAGCCGCCAGGCTCCTGATAAAAACAGGGAAGCAACAATTGAGAATCGTACTTCCCGCACTAATGAACCTGCCCGCACAACGGTAAATCGCCAGGAATCACGTGAAGCTGCCGGTCGCAATTCAACCGAAGTAAAAAGTTCGCGCAACGAATCCAAAAGTGAAGCTCCCAAAAGAGTAACCAAGTCAGAAAACGTTGAGCGCAAAGAAGCTAGATCTGAAAAGAGCGAAAAATCCTCAAGGAGTACATCATCTGCAAAATCATCAAGGGAATCAACCCGCGAAGGAAGAAACAGGTAAACACTTAAACTCCATATCCACCCGGCGGGTGCAGGCAAAACCTGCACCCGCTCTTTTTTCATCAGCCGGCAACACATGCAACTAACTGAATTCGTTGTTTTTTACTACTTTTGAAGTTCACCCGCAATTAAACTTTGATCAGATGATGGCCCGGAAATGCTTACTTGTCTCATTTCTAATACTCACAACAGTTGTCAATGCTTTCGGCCAGGCTTTTACCGCTCAGCCGGCAGGCTTCCTTGATGTTGCAAGGAGTTCGCTGGCCTGGGGCGATTATGACAATGATGGTGACCTTGACCTGTTAATTGCCGGCGACCCGGTAGCCGGCCCATACGCCATGAAAATATACCGCAACGATGGTGGCAGCTTTACTGATATAAACGTCAATTTTACAGGTATTTACAACAGCGCTGTGGCCTGGGGCGACTTTGATAACGATGGCGATCTTGATATTCTGGCAACAGGAAGAAGCGCTGCCAACTCAAACACCTGGTTGTATTGCAATAAAAGCGGGGAGTTTGTCTCTGTAAATGCAGCTTTCCCGCAAATAGGGAGCGATGGCGCAATTGCGTGGGGCGACTATGACGGCGATGGCGATCTCGATGCACTCGTTGCAGGCAATTTCAGTTGCAAATTGTTCAATAACGATGGCGGGACATTTACCGATGTTGGAGGATCACTGCCACCTGTTTCGAATTGCTGGGTTGACTGGGGCGATTTTGATAACGACGGCGACCTCGACATGTTTATCATGGGCGATATGGGAGGGATTCTTACTTCATCCATTTACCGGAACGATAAAGATTTCTTTACCGAAGTGCAATGCGGTTTCACTCCACTCGTTGGAGGTTCAGCATCATGGTGCGATGCTGATAACGACCATGACCTGGACCTCATTGTGTGTGGATTTGACGAATATCTTGAACCCAATACATTGATTTACCAGAATCTTGGCGACCTGCAGTTTTTATGCATGATTCCCGGCATGACTAATGCTTCGCTGGGCACTGTTGCATGGGGTGACTATGACAATGACGGCGATGCCGATGTACTCGTTACCGGGCAGAATCCTGCGTGTGGAAGCCTGTCGTCGCTGGTTTACCGCAACGATGGCGGCTATATGTTCACTAACATTTATGCAGGGCTCGCTGGGGCCGAAAGAGGCAATGCCGCCTGGGGTGATTATGACAATGACGGTGATCTCGATATCGCCATAACAGGAAATTCAGGATCGGGTTCTCCGCTTTCAATACTTTACAGGAACAACCTGGGAACCAATGCCTTCCAGGTTAACAATGCTCCTTCGGTTCCCGATGGCCTTTCTTCTGCAGTAAGCGGACACCAGGTTTTGCTTCAATGGAATCATGCCACCGATAATACTACTCCTGACGCTGCAATTAGTTACAATCTGCGCATCGGAACAACTACGGGCGGCAGTGAAATGCTGCCTTCAATGGCTGATGCCGCCAGCGGTTACAGGCTGATATCGCAGCCGGGGAATATGTCGAACGACACTTCGTGGCAGGTTAATCTGCCTGATGGAAATTATTACTGGAGTGTCCAGGCACTCGATCACTCGTTTACAGGCTCGCAATTTGCAGATGATCAACAGTTTACGGTTCTCAATGTCGGTTTGGAATCTGCGGCCGGTACCGAAATCAAAGTTTTCCCAAACCCTGTTGCTGCAAAACTTTTTGTCAAAACCACGGCCAATGCCAAAATATTAGTCCTCAACGAGAAAGGGATTTTAATTGACACAAAATCAGCATCGGGCGAAGTGGCTGAATTCCATACAACGAACTGGCCTTCAGGGTTGTACCTGTTGAAAATTGACACTGGCGGAAAGACACAAACCCTCAAAATAGTGAAGCAGAGCCAGCCATAGGACCAGCCCTGCTTCAGCGTTACTCATAACAGGTATTTGTTCCTTTCATTCAGGCAATTGGATTACCAATCTTTTCGCCATAGTATTTGTAGAACCAGACGATGGTCTCGATGCCTTTATAAAAACACTCCAGGTGATAATTTTCATTGGGAGAATGAGCAGCGTCGGTATCAAGGCCAAAGCCCATCAGTATGCTCTTGATTCCCAGCACTTTTTCGAAAGTGGTGATGATGGGAATACTGCCACCGCTTCGCACAGGGATAGGCTTGATTCCGAAAGTGGTTTCGTATGCTTTGCTCGCTGCCATGTATTCAGGCGTTGATGTTGGTGAAACATAGGGAAATCCGCCATGGTGCTCAACTACTTTCACTTTGACATATGGAGGTGCTATACTCTCAAAGTGCCGGGCAAACAGTTCAGCAATCTTGTGCGGGTCCTGGTCAGGGACAAGCCTCATGCTTATTTTTGCTGAAGCTTTGGCCGGAAGCACAGTTTTTGAACCTTCGCCGGTGTATCCGCCCCATATTCCGTTCACATCGAGAGTAGGCCTGATGCCGGTGCATTCGTTTACGGTAAACCCTTTTTCGCAAAGAGCGGCTTCAATATCGAGTTTTTTTCTGAATTCGTCAAAATTAAAAGGAGCCCTGGCAAGGTCACGGCGTTCATCTTCAGTAAGATCCATTACATCATCATAAAATCCCGGAATGGTTATCCGGTTGTTCTCATCGTGCAGTGAAGCAATGAGTTTGGCAAGCACGTTGGCGGGGTTGGCCACGGCTCCGCCATAAAGCCCGGAGTGCAGATCCTTGTTGGGCCCGGTCACTTCGACTTCCATGTAGGCCAGCCCGCGCAATCCCACAGTTATGCTGGGTATATCGATGGCAATCATGCTGGTGTCACTCACAAGGATAAGGTCAGCCTTAAGCATTTCTTTATTTTCGGGCAACCATTTTGCCAGTGCCGGCGAACCCATTTCTTCCTCGCCTTCGAGCATAAATTTTACGTTGCACGGAAGTTGACCTGTTTCTACCAGGTATTCAAATGCTTTCAACTGCATGAACATCTGCCCTTTGTCGTCAACAGCGCCACGGGCGAAAATTTTCCCATCCCTGATTTCCGGCTCAAAAGGTGGCGAGTCCCATAGGTTGAGCGGGTCAACCGGCATCACATCGTAATGGCCATAGACGAGAATGGTAGGTTTTAGACGATCGATGATCTTTTCGCCGTAAACAACCGGGTGTCCTGTGGTCGGGAAGACTTCGGCCCTGCCGGCACCGGCTTTCAGCAAGGATTTAACGAGGTAATCAGCGGCTTGATACATATCGGGTTTGTGCGCACTCTCGGAGCTGATTGAAGGTATGCGGATTAACCCGAACAATTCTTCAAGAAATCGTTCTTTATTTGATTCGATGTATGCTTTGATATTTTCCATGGGATGATTTTCTTTTCTCCAAACTTACAAAAATGTCAGCAACAGGAGTAAAATCTGATGAATTCTGATTGAATTTTCATTGCCGGGATATTACCAGCATCTTACGAAAAAAAACTCCCTTTGGAGGGAGCTTGTTTTAATAATCCGTAATGTGGCGATTACTCTTGGATACCGTATTTGGCGCACACTTCGTGGTACGACATTTTTTGCAGTTCAGCAAGTGCGGCATCCTTACCACCTGAAGATTTCAGGAAATTACTGGCAGGAATGAGTACAAACCTGAAATAGTATCCTTCAGTTCCCGGTATGTTAAGGGCGTCGGAAGTAAATTCTATCTGCCCGTAATCAGGGATCAGGAAGTCCCAGTTGGCACCTAATGCCCAGCAAGGCATCGGGCGCACTGCAGCTGAATAAATATCACCGGGCAGGCTGCAGTAAGCCAGTATTACTCCACTCTCTACAATATCCTGGGTTATGGCGGTACTTGAAATACCAAAGTACCAGTCACCGGTCTGGCCGGCCCAAACTGAGGGTGAATACCAGTCTGAGGCTATGACGTTTGCATTGCCATCCAGGCCGTCTTTACCCGGAGGGCCTTCTTTTCCGCATCCTGTGAGAAATAACGTAGCGGCGGCAACAAAAATGGCTAAAAGCTGAAATTTCGTTTTCATATGATGTTTGGTTTAGGAATTGATAAATGTAGTAAATTATACGTTTATAAATCCCCAATTATTATGCCATTTCACATACAATGGTGAAATAAATATAAGAAAGATTTAATCTTCAAGATACCCGAAAAGGCCTTTATTCAAATCCTCGTATGCTTTAATGATTTCTTCTCTTGTATTCATTACAAACGGACCGTATGAGAAGATCGGTTCATGGATAGGTTCGCCGCTCAATAACAGCATTGTAGCATCTTCGTCAGCTTCTATTGCGATGTTTTCACCATCGTTTTTGAAAATGGCAAAATGATCTGTTGGAATTTCATGGCCATTAACCATTGCCTCACCCCTGATCATCAACAGGCCGGTGTTGTATTGCTGCGGAAGGTCAAAACTGATGGATGAACCTTTTCGTAGTATTAATTCGTAGATTTCAATGGGTGTGAAAGTAGATGCCGGGCCTTTTACATCCTTGAAAGTGCCTGTCAGCACGCGCACGTTTACCCCTGATTCCGGGATTTCGCAAAGTCCCCATTCTTTCGCAGTGATTGCCTGGTATTTAGGGGCAGTCATTTTGTGCTTTGCCGGAAGATTTACCCAGAGCTGAACCATTTGGTACGGGCCGCCTTTCCTGCTGAATTCTTTCTCGTGATATTCCTTGTGTAAAACCCCGCTGCCGGCGGTCATCCACTGTACATCGCCTTCGCCGATCACCCCGCTGTTTCCGGCGCTGTCGTGATGGGCAATCCGGCCATGATAGGCGAATGTAACAGTTTCGAACCCCCTGTGCGGATGCACGCCTACGCCCCTGGGCTGCTCACGCGGAGGCCATTCCATGAGTGCATTGTAATCCAGCAGGAAAAAAGGGCTGAGGCGGGCAAGGTTTCCTTCCATCTCACCCGGAAAAAAGTTGTGTACCCTGAAACCATCACCCACCATATGGGTTGCCGGAGGGGCTATGATCCGTTCAATACTTTTCTGAATGCTCATTTAATTATAGTTGTTTTCAATGAAACCCAAACTTCACAAGATTGTTCACAAGCGAAAGTAGATGAGACTGGTAAGGGTCAGAATTGCTTCAGTTCGACAGTTTCGCCATCGAAACGGGCATAGGTAAAATGCGATACCCAATCACCCAAAATGACCGTTTTTGCAGTAGGGGAAACCTCAATCACATCGGGGAAATGGACATGGCCGAAGACAAAATAATCAATGGTGTTATCTTTTTTTGCCATGTCCCTGCTCAGGATGATCATAGGTTCCTGTTCCACAGGCACTCTCCGGTTGATTTCTCCTTTTCCTTTGAGCATTTTGGTGAGGCGGCTGCGGCGCGAAAAGTATGATCCCAACCTTGTTCCCAGGTCGGGGTGAATCCAGCGGTAAAGCCATTGGTTGAGGCGGCACTCAAAAACCTTTTTCATGAACTTGTAGCTGTAATCGCCGGGGCCCAGCCCGTCGCCATGAGCCAGGAAGAATTTTTTGCTGCCAAACTGCGTAATTACAGGTTTGCGGTGGATTTCAATGCCAATTTCATCTTTCAGGTAGCTGAAAGCCCAAAGGTCGTGGTTGCCGCGAAACAGGTGAATGCTGATGCCGCTCCCGGTTATTTCGGCCAGTTTACCAAGCATCCTGACATAGCCTTTCGGAACGACGGTCTTATATTCGTACCAGAAGTCGAACAAATCACCCATGAGATAAATGGCGGAGGCGTCGGCTTTGATTTCATCGAGCCACCTGATAAACTTCTTTTCTCTTTCAAGACTGCCTTCACGGTCGGGGATGCCGAAATGAAAATCGCTGGCAAAGTATATCGCTTTGTTGCTTTCCGTCATCATTACTGCTTGTTGAGATGGGTCATAAGCCATGTTTTTAACTCGGCTGCCTGCATGTTTCGCGCAACCACTTTTCCATCGGCACCGATAAGAATGGTTGTAGGTATCGATCCTGTGCCGCATTCTTTGGCTGCCGGTGAATCGAGGCCTTTAAAATCATTGACGTTAATCCAGGTAGCCTTGTCGAGGCGGTATGCATTCATCCAGGTTTCTTTCTGCGTGTCGAGCGCAATGGCGTAGATTTCAAATCCTTTTTCGCGGAATTCGTTGTAAACCGGCACAAGTTCCAGGTTCATCTTACGGCTGGGTGCATTCCATGAGCCCCAGAAATAAATGAGATGCGGTTTGCCTGAAAGTGATGATAAGCGTATTGTATTCCCTGTAGCATCCGGAAGCCTGAGATCAGGTTCCGGGCTGCCCGGCAATAGCTTTTTGCTTAACTGGTCAGCTGCAGTGAGTTTGCTCCTGAAGTCGTCCATGGACTTGTGGAAATCCTTTACCCTTGAATTGTCAGGGTAAGCAGCCGAAAGCACGCTGTCGGCAAAGTTGAAAAGTTTAAGGTCAGAACCCGGCGAAACGACCAGGTTGGGGCCGAAACGCCTGTTGATCACCAGAAGCGAGACAAGTTTCCCGGCATTATCACTGATGAATTTCCGAACATATTCCTGCTGGTCATTAAAAATGACATAATAGGCCGAGTCGAGATTTTTCCTTATCTCCTGGAAATCGGGCAGCGACTGGCTTGCCATGAATACACTGCTCAGCGAATCAACTTTTGCCTGGTTGTTGTCGGTGTAAACAAGGTAGTCACGATAAAGGCTGCTGCCTTGGGAACCGCTGACTGTATAGCTGTGACTGAGGCTGTCGGCTTTGCCCGCTACTTCGATGGATTCGCCCGGTTCAGCGGCAAGTGTGATGAAGTTTTTGCCATCGAGCCGCAACAGGTAAAAGCCTGCTTCTCTGGGCCTGAACCTGAAATTAAAAGCGCCGCTCTTATCGGTATTGACCGAATCAATCACACTGGCACTGTCGGGGAACATCTCAAAAAGGACAATGGTTTTATCAGGAGCGCCCTCCAATGATCCTTTAATGCTGATGCTGTTGCCGCCTTTTTTACCGCAGCCGGAAAGAATTATGATTGATGAAAGCAGAATTATGGGGATGACTGGTTTGAATATTCGCATTGCGGTTTACATTTTAGTTTCAAAGGTCGCAAAATATGTCCAATCTGATTCACTTGATAAAGTTAAACGCTAAAGCCGCCATATTATTGATTAATTTTCCGCTGGAATTCTGATGAATTCCGAATATCTTTGTTATAACACTACGGTTTCCGGCTATGAGAGTTTTACGAGTCATAACGTTGATTTTTTTACTGCTGACGGGCATCCGAACACAAGCCCAGGTAACCATGCTGCTCGAAAGACCGGGGACCATTAAGTATTACATGTACCAGAAGGATGATATTATATCGATCAGGTATAAAAACAAGCCTGAAGGCTTTTTTGATGCAGGCACAATAACGGATATCAATGATTCGACGGTGCAAATTAATGGCATTAACCGTTACAATTTCAAAGATATAACTGCGGTTTACCGTGATCGTATCCTTGTGAAGCTATTTTCAAAGACGGCAATGGTATTTGGCGCCGGATTCCTGGGACTTACCATTGTGAACCGTTCGATGAATTCTGAAAAACCGGTGGTTGCCCCGGGTGCGGTATTTGTTGGCGGTTCAGCGATGGTTTTCGGTGGGATGTTGTCCGTTTTTAATCAGCGTAGGTTCGTGATGGGCGAAAACTGGCGCCTGCGCACTATTGATCTGAGTATTATCAGGCCGGGTATGCAGAAGTAGGTTGCAGCAAGCAAGTTTTAAGGGAAACGCCAGAATACATAGTTACTAGGTTCAAAATGAGGCACACACTAAAAACGTGTGCGAACAGGAGAATATATTGAAATGAATAAGAATGAATAAAATTTAACTATTTATATAATCAGTTAGTATCTTGCAGGATTTCCAAATACATAAATTATTGCCTTAAAAGCTATTTTGATATCAAGCTTAATGGATAAATGTTTAATATAATAGAGATCATAACTTATCATTTTATTAAGATTAAATTCAAAACGTTCACTAGAAACAGACCATAATGTGAGAGCTCCAGGTCTCATCTTTAAAAGGATATCTCTTATTTCAGGTTTTATAGCATTTGCGTAATTGGGATTCTCAACGTAAGGACTTCTTCCTACTAATGAAATATCTCCTTTAAGAAGATTATAAAATTCAGGAAGCTGATCTAAATTTGTAATTCTCATAAATTGCCCAATTCCAGAAACCTCTAATACGCCATTCTTATTTAGATGTGTTGTATTAAAATGATACAGTTTAAATTTCTCTCCATTTTTTCCGATTCTTGACTTAGCAACAAAAACGCTCGTTTTCCTATTTGACTCTAGCAAAATCAAGGTAATACAGATTAAATAGACTGGCAGCCAAAGAATAATAATAATAAGAGCTGATAATACATCCATTATTCTCTTTAAGGCGTTTAGGTGTTTCTTTGGTTGCTCGATAAAATCAATCTTTGAAACATCGTAAGAGTTTACCATTTTCTCTGTCTCTTTTAACACATTTTTTAACCTACTATTAGATATCAATGCTAGGGTAATTATTATACCTAGAAAAGATACAATAATTGATGCGATCAGATATACTCCATTTATTGTCATAATCATCATTCATTATTTATTCTGAAATACCAAAATTTATAGATTGGAGCAATTAATGACGGTAATATTGTAGCAAAAAACATATAAAAAATGATGTTTGAACCAATATTCTTACTATAAATCATTCCGAGTGTAACGCAATCAAGAAGTATTATGCAATATAACAAAAGTCTTAGGATAGATTCGAATTTCCCTATTTTGCCATCGAAGTTCACATTTAGTCCAATTACACAAATATATATGCTAAAAAATACTAATTCAGGTAATTCTGCTATTTTGCTTAGTTCGATTATTCCTTTGTTGCTCATAGAGAAAATGAACACCTTAATAATAAAAGGAACAATCGGTAAAACCATATTTAACAAAAACCACCTTTGATATTTATTCATTTTAATTCTACTATATTCTATTGAATAGTATCCAGTTACAATGATACTTAAAGAATACAAATATAGTGAATAGAGCATTGTTTAATCGCAATAGTTTGTAGATTCTTACGAAGAATAGAAAATATAGAAGTATATCAGGTGCATTAATACCTTTTGCTCGCGCAGGTCTCCTGACTCATGCGTTTAACCTCTTTCAACCCTCAACTCAACTTTAAACTTTAAAATTAGCTATTCGAAATTAGGCCCCGTTTAGCTGTCCAGCCAAGCTGTTTTTGTTCTGCTTCTTTGAGCCGCTGAAATTCATTTATCAGGTATAATTTGAATGGAACACTGATCGCTGAACCAAATTCAAAAGCAATGTCTTTATGAGCAAAAGTGCCTCCGTACTTTCCTTTTTTTACAATTATTCCAATTGAATTTGTCTTTTCAATCCATTCCGAAACACTTAATACAAAGTTGGGTAAACCAGCATGTGATTTAAGGTGGTCAAATTCGACCACTTTAAAATAAGGGTTATTGATTTGTTCCCAGGTTCCTAAAAACTCAAGTGTATACCGGTTTCTTAACCAGTTTTTAATAATAACGGGATCAGGAGAGTTTGTTATTATCTCGATGTTGATATTATCGTTCATGTATTATTCAACAGATAATCAGATGTATATGAATTGTTTTGCATTATTAACAATTCATTCTTTGTATGTGCTAAATATTCAATGAGATAAAATGCAATTAAATAGTATATTTGTGATATGGCTATATAGTAATTCGTTGGTTATTAAGTCGCTTCACTTTGGAAAGTATCTGGGTTTATTAATCACTGTTGTCCGGTAAAAATGAAGAGTTAGAAAGTTTAATGTAAAACTAA
>DAONEL010000056.1:0-16526 GCA_035403045.1 Bacteroidales bacterium | reverse complement strand
GAATAATTATGCGATTGTTCAGGTTATACGGAAATATACTGATTTCAGGTTTCATCGTCCTCCTTTGTGTTGCATTCGGCGGTCAGCTTTCGGCTCAGAAGAATAAAACAACATTGCAGGAGCGAAAAGCAAAAATCGAAAGGGAAATCAGCTATACCAACCAACTACTGTCCGAAACAAAAAAAAGCAAACAATCCAACCTCAACCAGTTATATCTTATCAACAAGAAAATAGGCAAGAGGGAAGACCTGATCAGGGAAATAGGCAACGAGGTAACCGGCATCGACAGGGAAGTAATCCGGCTGAATGATACTATCAACAGACTGGCAAAGGCCATTGAAGACATGAAAATGGAATACGCCCAGTTGATTTACAATACTTACAAAAACCGCAATGCATACGACCGGCTCATGTTTATTTTTTCGTCGCACGATTTCAACCAGGCCTACCGTCGCCTGAAGTACATGCAGCAATACAGCGATTACAGGAAGAAACAGGCAGAGAGCATATTGAGAGCCCAGCACCTGCTCTGGGCAAAAAAAGCTGAATATGAAAAGCAGAAATCAAATAAACTGGTTTTGATTCATAATAAAGAAGTTGAAAAACAAAAGCTTACTTCAGAACAGGAAGAAAAAAACCAGACCATCAAAGGGCTGACAAAACAGGAAAAGAATCTTGGTCGTAAACTCCAGGAAAACCAGGCAGCACTCCGTAAACTCCAGCTAGCGATAGAAGCGGTTGTAGCGGAAGAAGTGAGAAAAGCCAAAGAAGAAAAAGCGCGTCAGGCTGCGGCTAGCAAAGCTGCCGCTAAACCCGCCGGCAATCCGGCAACAAAACCGGCAGCAAAAACTGTTACTGATACAAAACCTAAAACAGCACCTGTTGTTGAACCGGTAAGCATGTCGGTTACAACAGAAGAAGTAAATCTTTCGAATGACTTTGCGGGTAACAGAGGGCGGTTGCCCTGGCCGGTTGACAGGGGTGTTGTTGCAGTATCGTTTGGCGAACATGCCCACCCTGAGTTTAAAAACATTAAGGTGAAAAACAATGGAATTGACATCGCCACATCTGCTGATGCCCGGGCTAAGGCTGTTTTTCCCGGGGTGGTGTCAAGCGTTATCTCCATTGTAAACCTCAACTATGTTGTAATTATCAGGCATGGTGACTATTTAACCGTTTATTCGAACCTGAAAAGCGTAACAGTAAAAAAAGGTGATAAGGTAAAGATCCGCCAGGAAATCGGAACGTTATATACTGATCCTGAAGAAAATAAAACGATTCTTCACTTTGAACTCTGGCACAATACCTATGCTCAGAACCCTGAAATCTGGATTGCAAAATAGCCTGAGTGATAGCAGGAATCAAAGGACATAATATTGAGCTAAAAAATGCGTTTTTCATTCAAAGATGCCATTATTTGTATCTTTGCCCCTGGTTAAACCTGAAAATAGTCACACAAAATAAAAGATAAAGAACATGAGCAAGCTTGGACCCTGGGAAATAATACTGATAGTTGCAGTTGTGCTGTTGATTTTCGGTGGACGCAAAATTCCCGAATTAATGCGCGGGCTTGGACGTGGCGTCAAGGAATTCAAAGACGGGATGAAAGCCGACGATGAACCTTCAAAGCCTGGAGATAATTCCAATAAATGATCAACTTCCGGGTTTCCGGGTGCAAAGGGAATTACCTCGGGTTGTAAACCGAGCTCTCATAGCTCATAATGAGCTGGTTATAACTTCGAGCCAGCTATTTAGGCATAGAGAACATTTCAACAGGCCATTGTGAATTAATATTAAAAAACCGGCTATTCAACCACCAGGTTTTTTATATTTTTATGACCTGTTACCTGAAAAATGCGACTGAACAATTTGAAATAACCTGCTACTAAACCTATAAGTCACTTACTGCCAAGAATGAAATATTTAATCACAGTACTGATACTGCTATTTCTATTAACAGGCTATGATGTATATCCTCAGCAAACACAGCCTGCTAATGAATACACAGCTTCTTCCACAGCGCCTGTTATTGTTTACGATGACCCAATGGTTGCCGCGCTCGACAGTCTCAGCAATCTTAAATACTTTGAAAACAGTCAGCGGTTGCGGGTACAGCTATCGCAAAACAAGTATAATTTCCTGCCCAACTTTGTTCCTTCATATCCCGATTCGGTTTACTACTATCGCCTGCAGCGGCTCAATGTAGAGTCACCGATTAACTTCACCTACAATGTTTATGTTAAGAACTTCATTGATCTCTATGCCAACCGGCGCAGGGGACTCATGGAGCGGGTGATGGGCCTGGCACAGATATATTTTCCGATGTTTGAACAGAAGCTTGACCAATACAGTCTTCCGCTCGAGCTGAAATATCTTGCAATTGTTGAATCGGCACTGAGGCCCGATGCACGATCGAGAGTAGGCGCCAGTGGCTTGTGGCAGTTCATGTACGGAACCGGAAAAGTGTACGGACTTGATGTCAATTCCTATGTTGATGACAGGTGCGATCCCATTAAATCGACGGTTGCTGCCTGCCGGCATTTCAGGGATTTATACAGCATTTACAACGACTGGCTGCTGGTGCTTGCAGCATATAATTCAGGCCCCGGAAATGTTAACAAAGCAATCCGTCGATCAGGCGGCAAGAAAACTTTCTGGGAGATAAGGCCTTTTCTTCCCGCTGAAACGCGCGATTATGTGCCCGCCTTTATTGCCGTAAATTATGTTATGAGCTATGCTGCAGAACATAATCTCTATCCTGTAATGCCCCGGATGGTTTACCACGAAATTGATACAGTTGCTGTGCGACAGCCGGTTAATTTTGCCCTGCTGTCAGAAAAACTGCAAATTCCAATCGAAGACCTCCAATTCCTTAATCCGAATTTCCTGAAAGGATATATTCCGGCTACAGATGCCAACCCTTATTATCTGAGGCTTCCACAGAAATCTGTGGCTGATTTTGTGAACAACGAACCGGCTCTTTACGCGTTTTTCCAGCTGAAACCTTACGAACCATCCCAGGTTGTGTCGACCGACGAACCTGAATTTATCCTGAAAAAGAAAACCCACAAAGTTCACAAAGGAGAAACCATTGCTACTATCGCACGCAAATATCATTGCACTACAACTGAAATTAAGCGATGGAACCGGCTTAGAAGCACTAAGCTGAAATATGGACAGAACCTGGCTATTTATACCCGTGTAAAGAATCCGGATTATGAAGCCAGCCTGGCTCTGAAGGCAAAGCAAGCTAAAGATAAACAGGAACTTATGGTCCCTGATAGTGTGGATACAACGATTGCTGACGCCGATACACTTGTGGGTGATGATGAAACTGTAACCAGCAATGATATACCGGTACAAAAGCCAAAGCCGGTTTTAACAACTGTAAAAAATAATGCCACTCAACCCGTAAAACCTGTTTATCACATTGTAAAAAAAGGAGAATATCTTTCAAAAATTGCAGCAAAACATCATGTTACAATTGACCAGTTGAAAGAATGGAATAACCTGGGTAAGAGTACGGTTTATGTGGGTCAGAAACTGAGAGTCAGCGATCCGTCGCAAACTGCGCTTGCTTCCAATACTCCTGATACTGCGGTTAAATCATCAACTGCCAGGGTAAGCGGTGCTGAAAAGCATTCAAACGTAAAGAATATAACTTATACCGTTCAGGCAGGCGATACCCTGTGGAGCATAGCCCAGAAATACGAAGGCGTTACGGTTGAGCAAATCAGGCAATGGAACAACATATCAAAATCTAGCAACCTTAAGGTGGGGCAGAAAATAAAAGTCATACTACCAGGAGGTTGATCCCTGACAAAGCTTTTTTCACAGGCTGTTTAAGATTTCATTTTTTTCATGACATTTGAATCTTTAACAGCCTTAATTTTTTTGTTATGCGAAAACTCATTCTTCCCTTTAGCCTGGTAATAGTTGCCTTGATAATTAATGGCTGTACCGATGTAAAAAACAGCGGTAAAGCCAATGCAACCGGCAAGAGCTCTGAAATTCTGATTGTATGTGAGAAGGCTCAGTGGGACGGAATTATCGGTAAATCGATCAAAGACTTGTTTGGCGCCGAAATGGAAGGCCTCCCTGAATCAGAAGCCAGATTTTCCATGGTAAATGTGCCTTACAACAGCTTTTCGAGGTACCTTCAGCCACACCGTAATGTTTTTATCGTGGATGTGAAGCCGGGCAATGGTAAAACCCAGGCCAATGTTCGCCAGGATGTATGGTCGCACCCTCAGCGGGTCGTTGAGATAAAAGCAGCCAGCGATACTGCCTTTGTGAACTATTTCAATCATTACGGCGAGGCTATTTGTGAGCTGTTTGAACAAAATGAACTGGCTTGCAATCATGCGGTAAACAGTTTAAACCGCAACGGAAAAGCCGAAGCAGAAATCGTGAAAACCCTCGGGCTGAAGATGGTGATCCCATCAGATTTTTACCTTGCCAAAAAGGAAAACGGTTTTATATGGCTCCGCAAGGAAACAAGCGAAATGAGCCTTGGCATACTTATATATGCTTACCCTTACACGGACACTTCACAGGTTTCATTTGAGAAAATTTGTGCTGAACGAAATCAGAGAACATCACAATACATCCCCGGCCCGTCAGCAGGATCATACATGCTGATAAGTGATGATGTAATTAAACCTGTTTCAAAATCTATTAAATTCAAAAACCGGTTCGCAGTTGAAACCCGTGGTTTATGGTACACAAAGGGAGATTTTATGGGCGGGCCTTTCGTTAATATCTCAGTAATTGATGAATCGAAGCAGAGAGTTGTTGCGCTTGATGGATTTGTGTACCGGCCAAACAAAGAAAAACGCAGTTACATAAGGCAACTCGAATCAATACTTTGGGATGCCGATTTTGATACGGCTGTGGTTAACAAGCAAAGCAAATAATGCGCTGCAGGTTATTCGGTTATGAAAACGTTTCGATAAATGCTTATACCTTAACACCTAACTAATTAACCATGAAGTACATCTTGATTGCCTCAGTTGCCATGCTTGCATGGTTATGGCCTCAGCAAACGCAGGCCCAGGTTAAACCCGATAATATCGTAGGATTTTATATCACGTACGATGATGATACGGGAGCCGAAAAATCACAGGTTCAGATTTTTAAATCCACCAATGGCAAATACTATGGGAAAATAGTATGGTTGAAAGAGCCGCTCAAAAACGGTAAACCCAAGGTTGACGATAAGAACCCTGAAGCAAAGCTTCAAAATCGTCCGATCATAGGGCTGGAAATACTCAAAGGCTTTGTTTTCGATAAGGATGACAAAGAATGGAACGATGGCACCATTTATAACCCGTCGAGCGGTAAAACGTATAGCTGCTACATCAACTTCGAATCGCCCACCAAAATAAAAATAAGGGGTTATATCGGCGCTTCCTGGATGGGGTTGGGTAAGACTGCCTACTGGACCAAGGAGCCGGCACAGCGCAAATAAGAGCCCGGCTACCGGTTTGTTTTTTCAACAGAAAAGCCCAGCATGCGGAATCCGTCGGCAAGGCTTTGCTTTACCGGAATAAAAGTATAACTGAAAGATTCTAGGAATTTAGCCGAAGAATACTTTTGTTTTCTGCTCAACGGCCTGACGATCTCAGGCGTGAATAATGGTTTGGTGCGTGCAATCCAGCTGTAAACGTAATTCAATCGCCATAGAAGGCTTAGCAAAGCCCGGTTCAGTGGGATGTACGGTGGTTTTTTTCCAAGAATATCAGTGCCCGTACTGATGAATTCCCTAAACGAAAGGTTCTCGTTCGTAAGCAGGAATTTCTGGGCATTTATATCACTTTCCATCAGGAGTATCATGATGGTGGCTACGTCACGCACATCGATGTAACTATTGGAACCACCGGTATAAAATTGGTGCAGCCGGTTCAGATTTTGAAAAACCTGGTTGGAAGAGGCACTTTTGAACGACACGCCAAGTATTACTGAAGGATTAACAATAACAGCATTCAGGCCTTCAGCAATGCCACGCCAGACTTCACGTTCAGCTGAATATTTGCTTATTGCGTAGCCGCTGTTTTTCCCCGATGGTTTCCACAATGCTTTCTCATCAATTATGTCGCCCGTTTCGGGGATTCCAAGCGCGGCCACAGAACTAACATGTAAAAGCTTCCTGATGTTATGTTTCAGGCAGGCATTGACAATATTGGCAGTACCAGCGGCATTTATTTTCATCATCAGTGCATTATCACCGCTGTAAAATGAGACCAATGCCGCACAATGATACACTTCATCCACACCCACAAGTGCCTGGTCAATTGAAGTAATGTCGGTGATATCCCCCTCCACCCACTCAATCAACGAATACTGCAATTCGGAAGTTCCGGGCAGCAGGCGGTAAAGCTTTTTAACATGAGCGGTCTGGTTATAATCCCGTACTAGTGCACGGACTTTTTTCCCACGATTGGTAAGCTCAACTAGCAAGTGTGATCCCAGTAATCCTGTGCCACCTGTAACCAGTATCATGTTATTTGACTGAATTTTTAATCAGGGGTTATTTATTGATGACTTCGAGTGCTTTAAGAAATGCCTTATCGGTTCGCAGATAAATAGGGTAGAAACCGTCATCATTAAAGATATTTCTGGCGATAAAGGCTTTTAGCAGTTCCGATATCCTGATTTGAGAAACAGCTTTTGACGCAGCAGTTGCTCTTATTCCGCTGTTTTCAGCGGCGGCAACAAACTCTGAGTAAATAGCCGGTGTTATCGTAAACGACTTATCAAAGGTCTTCCAGTCCTTGTACCGGGTAATTTCAGCCCTGTGATGGTCGGAGTAGTCGAATGCAAACTGGTAGAGAATACCCTTATTCACCGATTCGTTGAAGAACGAAAAAGATGAGTCCCTGTCAACAGGTATGAACACATCGGGCATGATGCCACCTCCTCCGTAAACTGTTTTTCCGCCGGGTGTGGTGTATTTCAGTGAATCATTGAGTTTCACGCTGTCGGCGCTCTCAAGTTCGCCGTCTTCGAAACGGTGATAATACTCCAGGTAATAGTCTTCGGTACCGTTTGTGTATGGTTTTTGGATGCAACGGCCGGTTGGCGTGTAATAACGGGCCACTGTCAGTCGCATGGCTGAGCCATCGTCAAGGTTAAGTTGTTCCTGAACAAGGCCTTTGCCAAATGAGCGCCTGCCGACAACTGTTCCGCGGTCGTTATCCTGAATGGCGCCGGCCACAATCTCGCTGGCTGATGCCGAAGTTTCATCAATTAAAACAACTACCGGAAGGTTGTCCCATTCGCCTTCGGAAGTTGCATAAGCAGATTGTTTGGGACGATGAAGGCCTTTTGTATAAACAATCAGTTTTTTTGCCGGCAGAAACTCATCAGAAACGGAAATTGCTTCGTTCAGATAGCCTCCGGCATTTCCCCTCAAGTCAAGAATGATTTTTTTTATTCCCTGTTCTTTAAGTTTTTTGAGCGCTTCGGCCAGTTCATCATGTGTAGTAGCTGAAAACTTGCTTAGTTTGATGTACCCGACATCTTTCGAAACCGGATAGGTGATATCGATGCTCCAGGTGGGTATGGCATCGCGCACAATGGTAAAGTCAATGATTTTGCTGACCCCTTTTCGCCTGATACCAACTTTCACTTTGGTTCCTTTCGGTCCCTTGAGCAGTTTCATCACCTGTTCATTGGTGATTTTGATTTTAGCAACATTTTTTCCGTCAACCTGCACAATGCGGTCGCCCCCGCGTATGCCGAGCTTCTCGGAAGGGCCGCCCGGAACGGTATTCATTACAATAATCGTATCGTATTCAATACGGAACTGAACGCCAATGCCGTCAAACTTACCCATCAGCGGGTCGGTGGCGTCATGAAAATCGGAAGCAGGAATAAACTGCGAATGCGGATCAAGGCTCGACAGCATTCCGTTAATAGCCTCTTCGTTCAGCTTTTCAACATTCACAGTATCCACATAATTCTGCTTAATGTATTGTATGATCTGTTCCAGCGAGTTACCCGATTTCTTGCCCAATAAAAACGCATGGTTTGAAACAAACGAAACGCGCATGAGGTAGTAGCCAAGCAGTAAACCTGTTGCCAGGGTAAGAGCAAAGGCAATCGGCAGATAAATATTTGAACGGTTGTTCTGACTCATAAATGATTGGTAATCAATACCGGTGTTAATTCAACTTGTATTTTTCGGCAGTTTTCCTGATCGCTTCAGCCGACCACATCGTAAACATGCTGACTACTTTGGCCCGGTCGTAACCTTTGCCTCCGTCTTCGAGCAGCGCGGAGTCCTGCGTGTGAAGCCGGTTTCCTTTTCCGTCAAGGATCACGAATACCGGGAATCCAAACCGCTGAGGGTATCCCAAATCAGCCAGAATTTTCCGGTTTTCGTTCTCACGGCTGAAGTTTACCAGTACAACTTCATAATTGGCTTTAACCAAGCTGTCGAGTTGATGGTCATCCTCAATCATTTTATGAAAACGGAGGCACCACGGGCACCAGTTGCCGCCAATCTGGAGGAAAACATGTTTGCCGGTTTTTGAAGCCGCTTCTATTGCCATACTGATATTCTTAGCCGCATCAGCATCCGGGTTATAAATAAGCGGTTTTTTCTCCACCTGCCCGGTATTCTGGGAATACAGAAAAGAAGCTGAGAATAAAACGATGACCAGTAAAAGAAGTTTCTTCATTATCATGATTAAACGGTGGTAAAAGTAACTAAAATCAGGATATGCAGGCTTTCATGTAAGCCAGGGAGAGCCGGTTGCTGTTGTGCCGCGAATATTCCTGCTATTACTATCTTTATCAGGAATTATTGAACCAGAAATGAGACTTATTAAACATAGCAGCCATTTTCTTACCGGTATTTTGGTCATATTATCGTTTGCAGGTAATACCACCAGGTTAAACGCTCAAACCGAAGAAAATGTTTTAAGATTCGGTATGGTGACGGATGTTCATTATGCCGATATCCCCGATAATGGCAGCCGTACATACAGCCGTTCACTCGTGAAGCTGAAGGCATTTGTGGATACCATGAACCGGCTTAAACCTGATTTTGTGATTGAACTGGGCGATTTTAAGGACATGGACACACCCCCGATCCCTGCCAAAACCCTGATCTATCTTGACAGGGCCGAAAGAACATTTGCCGGTTTCAAAGGTCCCAGGTACCATGTAGCCGGCAATCACGATATGGATTGCATTCCCAAATCCAAATTCCTTTCAATCGTTGAAAATACCGGCACCGATCAGGGGAAAAGTTATTATTCTTTTAATATGAAAGGATTTCACTGTGTTGTGCTGGATGCGTGTTTCGATTCGGCCGGAGCTGATTACAACAGCGGCCAGTACAAATGGGAAGATGCAAACATACCAGGGCCGGAATTACAGTGGCTTCGAAAAGATTTAAAAAAGAGCCGGTTGCCTTCAGTTGTATTTATTCATCACCGCCTCGACGGCGCAGGGGCATATTTCGTGAAAAACGCAGCGGTTGTCAGGAGAATACTTGAACGCTGCGGCGATGTCAAAGCTGTTTTCCAGGGGCATTATCACGAAGGTTACTTTCAGTGTATCAATAACATACCGTATTACACACTTAAATCATTGGTTGAAGGCAATTCGCCACAGGGATATAACTTTGCTATTGCTGACGTTTCGAAAGGCAGTGTCAGTGTAACCGGGTTTGGCGAAATTGAAACTCAAGCATTGCGCTGCCCGGGTGAAGTGCCCGAGGGGAAATAATAAACCTGCCGGATCCTGAGAATCCGACAGGTTTAACAATTTTGTATGATTATCAGAACGGCAGATCGTTCACTTCGGCACTGTCGCCGGCCAGTGGCTCATCAAAAGGGCTTCCGTTTGAAGGTGGTGCAGCCTGAGGAGCAGCCGGTGCGGCAGCGGCAGTTGCTGCCTGTTTTTCAACTTTCCAGGCACGGGCTTCGGTGTACCAGCGCTGGTTGTATTCGCGGCTTTCGAGGTCAAAATATATTTTTACCACTTCGTTTTCAACCAGCGGCGACTGATCAATCTTATCGCCCCACAGCGAGAAACAAACCTTTTTCTGAAACCCGCCGGCTTCAATTTCAATTACGAATTCCTGTTTGCGCCATTCACCATTGCGGCCTTGTCCTGTAACGAGGGGTAATACCCTTGTAATTCTTCCGGTAATGTCCATGTAAAAAATGATATTAATTGAGAATGCTAAAATAGTTCATTTCTCTTTTTAGTGATCGCCGGTCGAGTGATTGTTGAAAAAAACAACCTGAATCGGTGGAAATGCATAGTTTTGACAAACATTTCTGTTAACGCCCGGATTACAAATGCTGCAAATTGTCGCCGACGATAAAATTCCTTTTCTGAAAGGTGTTCTCGAGCCTTTTGCAGCGGTGAAGTATCTTCCCGGGTCGGAAATTTCGCGGGAGGATGTTCTTCAGGCCGATGCCCTCATTGTCCGCACCCGCACCCGCTGTGACAGCCGTTTGCTGGGAGGCACGCAGGTTAAATTCATCGCCACAGCCACCATCGGCCACGACCATATTGACAAGGATTTTTGTAAAAATACGGGAATTGTATGGACAAATGCTCCCGGCTGCAATGCTTCATCGGTGATGCAGTATATGGCTTCGGCCCTCATCACGATTCAGAAAGAAAGAGGGGTAAAACTTGAAGGCAAGACCCTTGGAATTATTGGCGCAGGACACGTTGGGAAGCTGGTACAGAAACTTGCGGGAATTCTCGGCATGAACGTTCTTCTAAACGACCCGCCAAGGGAAAGATCGGAAGGTGCCGGAGAATTCACCGGTTTGCAGCAGGTGCTCACTCAGTCGGATTTTGTAACGCTGCATGTTCCTTACACAATTGCAGGTACTGATAAAACCCGGCACCTGATAAATGCCGGATCTATATCGCTAATGAAGCCGTCAGCCTGGCTTATCAATACTTCGAGGGGTGAGGTGGTGGAAACACGGGCATTGAAAGCAGCCCTTGACCTGAATATAATTGCCGGTACAGTGCTTGATGTGTGGGAAAATGAGCCTGAAATTGATCGTGAACTGCTTGGAAAGGTATTCATTGCAACTCCACATATAGCGGGTTATTCGGCTGACGGCAAAGCCAACGGCACCGCCTTGTCAGTGAGGGCGCTTAGCACGTTCTTCGATTTGCCGCTCACAGCATGGTATCCCGAATTGATGCCCGGCCCTCTAAACGAACGAGAGCTTAAAAAAGACAACCATGAATCACCAATTGCCTTTCTAGAAAGGGCGGTTTTACACACATATAACATCTTGACAGACAATTACCTGCTTCGTAAAGATCCGGCAAACTTTGAAAAAATACGAAACTATTACCCTGTCCGAAGAGAGTTTAATGCATATTCAATTCAACCTGGTTTCTTAACAACCACCGAGAAAGTAAAATTTGGCAAATTGGGTTTCGGGCTATAATCTCGCAATTATAATCAGGAATTAAGTAGGTTATCACGTTTCAATATATTCTATTTTACTAAATTTGAATATTTAATCAATCATCATGAAACGCATCTTCTTACTCATCGGCCTGTGTGTTATTACATGGACAGCTACAAAGGCTCAACTTCAATCAAATGTTAAGAAAGTAAACAAACAGGAATGGGAAATTGTACAGAAAGCTAAACGATATATTGCTTCGAGCCTAAACCTGGTTTTTTACCTTGCCTGCGATAATGTTCCGGGCTGGGACGCCAACCTTGTTGGTAGCCATAGTGCGGTTTTTGGAGACGACCTGTATGGAAACAAGGAGCATGCCATCGTTTTCTCAGCCGGGCATAACGGCTTGCAGGCCCGACCTGATGACTACATCAAGGGTGATTTTTCGATTTCGGTTTTTGTCAAGGTGGAATCTGTCAGCAAATGGAGCAGGATTATTGATTTTGGCATCGGGCAGAACAATTCAAACATAGTCTTTTCAAATTCTGCATCCATGAGCGGGATCCCCGGGATGGCCATATACAAAGGTGAAGGCTCCGATATAACACAGATACGGGGCAAAGAGAATAACCGGCTTAAAGAAGGAGAGTGGCGACAGATTGGAGCAACCCTGAAAGATAACGTAGCCACGCTTTATCTTGATGGTGTCGAGATCAATAAGGTTGACAATTTTTACACTCCCGGCAATGTACACCGCCCGATGTGCCTGATTGGCAAAAGCAATTTTGAAGGCGAAAGCAACTTCTATGGCAGCATGGATGATCTCAGAATTTATAACAAAGCGATCAGTGATATAGAAATGAAACTGCTGGCAGGCTGGATTTTTGAACTCGACAGCATACCGGTTGATACCCTGCAAAAAACTGTACCACAGCCATCCGGATCAACATCAGGGCAGAAGCCCGGAGGATCAGACCCCGGTTCAGGAACAGCTCAAAAAACCGTATCACAGCAATCTGGTTCAACATCGGGGCCGTGGCCGGTTCCGCCCCAATCCGGAACTGGTAAATCAAGTCCCTTCCCCGATGAACCTTTTCCGCTTTTATGTTCAAAATATACCTATAAAACCCTTGAAACCGTTGAGCCAAAATCGAGAGAACAGATTGAGGCAGATATAAATAAACTGTATGCTCCATACAATAAGACCAACTGGCATATCAAGGGCGATTTTTCTATGGCAAGAGCTTACTGCAAAGCAGGTGACGAAGAAAAGTGGGAGCATAAATTCGTGATGTTCAGTAAAGGTGACAACGGTGTGCAATTGTGCAATACTATGGGAAATGAAGGATGGGAGATGGTTTACTTCCAGTTGTATGGAGCTACTTTCAGCCGCCCTTTAAACCCGTCGCTTCAGAAAAAGTGGGAATATACCATTGTTAGTCCGCCGGAATATGCAAAAGATGAGAAAGAGCTAAGTACAAACCGAACAGCTGCCGAAGCCTTCCTGAATGAATACGGCAAACAGGGTTGGGAGATTCTGAGTATTATGCGCAATCAGCACATCATGAAGAGGGAAGCAGGAGCGGGTCTTACTTACGAATACAGGATTATACAGGCTTCAGGGATCGTGCCTTTCGAACTGTCGGCCAGTGGATGGGAATTCGGAGCCTGCCCTGCAATACAGAACAGTGTGAATTTCCTCACGCCTATTGTGATAAAGAAATCGAGCAATCCGCAATATAAAATCTATATTGCTGAGCAGGTAGAACGGTTGGGAATGCTTGGCGGCGGCAACACCAACGTTTACAATGACCTTGATGCAGCAATTCAGAAATATGCATCTCTCGGATGGAAATATGAAGACTTGTCGGATGGCCTGGAGAATGCCAACATTGTTTTTTCAGCTCCGTTGAACTGCCTCGACCCCCATAAACCGGTCATATACTGTAATTATGCCGTCGGTGACCCCGCTGCAACGTTCCTGGCAGCCCGTTTTACTGAATTTTTAAGAGGCGAAAACTATAACCAGATCATTCCTTATCCAAATGCCGGTAAGGAAGAGGTCATGAGCAAAGCGAAGGAATCAGTACAACTGCAGATCTCCGGTTTAAAGGGGAATTCGCCGCTGCCTGAGATCGATGATTTTTTCTTTTCCGACCTCGGTTATGCTGTGAATGCGCAGTTTGTGGTAAATGGTCAGCTGAAAAGTTTCGAATTTAAGCAGAACCTGAGCCGTGAAGAAATGCAGGCGAAATTTGGCGAAATGCTTAAGGCAAAAGGGGCGATGAGAAAATGATGCCGGTTACCAGAATGTTTGCTTAGATAAATTTTTTGAAGGACCTTTGATAAATTGAAGAAGGATATTTAGGATAACACAAACATTATCAGGCTTTTAGAATCTGATTAATCATGAAAAAAATATATACTTTTTTAATAATTGTTATCGCAATTGTTTCTTGTTCGAAGGACGATGGGTTCGATTTACCGATTGTTCACACGGGTGAAGTAACCGGCATTACTTCCGAAGGAGCGGATTTCAGTGCGAAAATCACCAATATGGGCAAGTATGGCATCATCGAGTACGGTTTTGTCTGGGACTACAAATCAAAGCCAACAATAGAAAAATCAGAAAAGTATATCATACAGGGAGCTCCTTCCGCAGGGGTTTACAGCCACTCTGTCTCCACCACGCTTAACGAAGGAATTGAGTATTATGTCAGAAGTTTTGTGAGGACAACCCAATCGATTACTTATGGTGAAGAGGTGTCATTTATGAGCCTTGGCAGTAAAGCCCCGGAAATAACCGGATTCCTGCCCCGGGAAGGCAACCTGAATGATACACTGACAATTACAGGACATAATTTTAGTTACATAAGAGAGAATAACCATGTAATGATAGGGCCGTTTCCTGCAGTCGTTATTAAAACAAGCCAGGATACAATCATGGCAATTGTTCCTGATCAGCTTGACACGATAGCTGCAACGGTAAAGGTATCAATCCTTGGGAATGAAGCTGTTTCAACCGGGAGGTTTAACCTAATTCCACCTGTCATCAACGATTTTTCCCCAAAAACCGGAACTTTTGGAGATCAAATTTCAATATTCGGCGATAAGTTTCTGAAAAACCCGGCATCGCTGCATGTATATTTCGGTGATTTTATTGCGAATATTGTAAGCATTCATAATGAAATTATCGTTGTGACTGTTCCTGATGGCCTCATCGCCAGGAATTCAAATATAAAGGTCGTGATGAATAATTTAACAGCAATATCTGCTGAGAATTACCGGTTATCCTCTTTGGTGCTTAGCGATTTTTCACCTAAAGTGGTGCTTACCGGAAATACAATTACACTTACCGGTAACAACTTCAGCCCCATTGCGACCAATAACAAGGTTAAAATTGGCGGACTACAGGCAACCGTTACCAGTTCTTCACTAAATGAATTGCACGTTACTGTGCCATTTCAAAATTCAGGAAATTATACCTCACGAAATGTCACTATTAATGTTCAGGTAGCCGGAGAAGAGGATAGTTACAACGGCACTCTCCTGATTAACGATAAATGGTTCAGGTTAAAGAATTCACCAATCTCAGTCAACGATCCGAACTATGCCTGGGGCTATGTATTTGCCAATTGTTTCGTGTCGGGCGGGAAAGCATATATTGGTTTAAATGGGAAAGGTGAGTTTTGGGAATATGATATACAGAACGATCATTGGAAAAGGCTGGCCGATTTTCCCGGGGTGGTCAGGTGGCACGGGACAGGATTTGTTTTGGATAATAAGATTTACTTTGGCACAGGGGTTCACTATTTCCAATATTTCAAAGACTGGTGGGAATATGATATAAGTAATAACAGCTGGCAGCAGAAAAATGACTTCCCAAGCGGGGAAAGAATGGGGGCAGCTGCTTTTACAATTTCTGATGTCGGATATATTGGCACGGGCCGGGATGACGGAAACCACTCTTCTGGTTTCAATGATTTCTGGAAATATAATCCCTTGAATGATACGTGGAATTATGTTACAAAATACGCTTTCGATGACTATGTCGGAACCTGGCTGGCTGTGGCTGTCAGCCAACTTTCCGATGTATATATAGGGGCGGGTAATGTACCATTTTCGGGTGAATATAGTTCCTGGATGTATAAATATAATCCGGCGTCAAACCATTGGACAAAGATTGCCAATTACCCTTTTGCCGGCAGTAACAATTATGCCATGGGATTTGCACTTAACAACAAGGTTTACATCAGCACATCTTTTACCAATGACTTTTATTATTATAATGAAAGTTCCAATAACTGGACAAAACTCCAGACGGATATTCTTACCGATTATAAATTAGGCATTGCTTTCAGTGCCAATGGTAAAGCCTATGTTGGACTTGGAACTGATAATGCCATGTGGGAATATGATCCTTCAAGATAAGACACGTTATGAAAAACTTATATACAGTAGTAGTTTTAGTCCTGTTGGGCAGTATAAGCCGGGCTCAGTTACCCGATAACAGAATTAATCTCAGTATCGGTTATTCATACGGGTTTTTTTCCGGAGGTGAAGTCTTTGAAGAAAGCAGCCTGGTAGCTCCTTCGCTTTTTTCAAATTATAACAGACTAATGGGTTTTACACTAAAGTGTTTTGTGAAACCATTAAATTGCCTGAGTATCGGGATCGGGTATAATTGTCTGTTTGCTTCAGATTGGGAAGCAAAAAACTATCATACTTATGATGATTCTAGAATGTCAATAAACTCATTTTCGCCAGCAATACAATTCCACACCAAATATGCCGAGCATGGCATTTTCAACCGGTTGAAATTAAATGCCGAAGTTGGTGCTGCCATTGGCCCGGCGAATATCAAGCTGGAAAATCCGGTATTGGAAATTCATGGTCAAACGGGTGAAATACCGCAACCAATGACCGAGACAAACATCTTTTATGGCCTGGTTGCCGGGGCAGGGTTTGAATTAGTGATCAGGAACCAACTTGGCACTTTCTGCAGCTATACATATCACCAAAACAGGATTAATCCAAGGCTTTATGCTGATAACAGCTTTTCATATGCTGAATTTTCGCTGGGGTTAAAAATAAATCTGGCCAAGGATAAACACTATTATAATT
>DAONEL010000055.1:0-17096 GCA_035403045.1 Bacteroidales bacterium | reverse complement strand
TTGGTTTACCCGGTAATTTACATGTCGCAGGACGGCACAACCCATAACCTGCTTGGGGAAAATCCATCAGAAGAGCTTAGTAAAAGATTCTCAAACGACCTGCATGTAACTGCCGACACCCCTCCCACCCTGCTCATTGTTGCCAAAGATGATGATGTAGTGCCCGCCGACCACAGCTTCAGGTTTTACAAAGCCCTTCAGGACAATAAAGTTCGCTCCGAACTGCATACCTACGAGACCGGAGGCCATGGTTTCGGGATGTGGAAGAGAAACGCTGAAACGGACAACTGGACCGAAGTGCTGCAAAAGTGGCTGGTCAACAGCGGCTTACTCTAGTTCAGTTTCAGGAAGTCGGGAACCCGATGCAAGAGGTTAGTGATTGCATTGGTGGCCATGGTCATGGCCTTGCCCGTGATGGTGTTCGTGCTGACCGCAGCTTTCGCCGCTGTCAATCAGGTTGCCTTTGATGAAGGCTTCCACTGCTGTCTTTGCATTGCCGCTGCACCCACGCACCACTTCTATTCCCCAATGGTTCAGCACATTGATGGCGCCGCCGCCAATACCGCCGGCAAGCATCACCGTGACACCCTGGTTTGCCAGCACGCCGGCTATATTTGATTTGCATCCGCAACCTTCCTGCGAGGGCAGGATATCAAACGAAGCAATTTCATTGTTTTCGCCGATTGAATATACGCCGTAGTATTCGCAATGTCCAAAATGGTCGTCAATTCGCTGGTCGGCTGTTACCGGGACTGCTATTTTCATGATTGTGTTCATGTATGTTATTGATGATTAGTGTTAACAGTTTATTCTCATTACCCGCCTTTTGGAATCTGAGTTTCATATCAGATCATGAAATCAAAGTCGAGCCTTCATATATATTCATCTTTAGGTTTGTTTTATCAAATTACCGAAGTAATCCTCAGGTAAACAGGATGAGCAGTAGACAATCAGGCTATTTAATCCTGACCGGCTTATTCTCATGATTTACGGCTGCAAATGTAAACATCGCATTGATTGCTTTTTCTCTTTTACCCGTAATCATTTCTTCACAGTACATTTCAACACCAATCAACACTTTTACATTTCCAGCTTTAACTATCCTTCCGTTGATCTGAACAATTGAACCACTTTTAACCGGGTTTAAAAAATATACCTCATTAACCGTAACCGTGACCATTTTCTTTCCGGAGTACCTGATTGCAGTAATATATGCAACCTCATCCATCCATTGCATTGCCTTTCCCCCGAATAATGTATCATGATCATTCAAATCGCCCGGAAACACAATCCTTGACTGGCTGGTTTCAGATTTCTCTATCAGTTTGTTCATAATTTTTTTGTTACAAAAATAAAAAAATCATTATTATGAACGTATGTTCATTATCTTTGCAATGAACTATTGTTCATTACCAATATGTCGCCAAGAATTAAACGAATCAGAAAAGTCTTAAATCCTCCGGCTATCAAAGGGTTTAAACCATACGGCCCCGGAATTGAATTTACCGTGAACGAACCGGTAACCTTGCTGTATGAGGAGTATGAGGCCTTGCGCCTGTGTGATTATGATATGTTCAATCATCACCATGCTTCGGGAATTATGAACGTTTCAAGGCCAACATTTACCCGCATTTATGCTATAGCGAGACAGAAACTTGCAAAGGCATTCGTTGAAGGACGGCAGATAGTAATTGAAGGTGGTAAGGTTTATTTCGACAGTGATTGGTACCGGTGCAACAAATGCAATAGCTATTTCAACAATCCGGAGAAAGAAATGGCGATCGAAAACTGTCCCTTATGTGGCAGCGGAGAAATAGAAGGATATCAATATGAATATGAACAGACAGTACAAGGCAAGAAGCTTTCCCCTGATATATGCATCTGTCCTGTTTGTGGTTATGAGCAGCCTCGTGATTTAGGGATTCCCTGTAAAAACGAAAAATGTCCAAAGTGTCATTATGCCATGAGAAGGAAAAGGAAATGAAAAATCATTTAAAAGGGACTACAAAGATGAAAATCGCAATCACATCAACTGGAAATTCAGCAGAATCGAAGATAGATCAACGGTTTGGCCGATGTGCTTATTTTGTTTTTTACGATACCGACAGTAAATCAATTGAATACATTCCAAATCCTTTTAAGGATGCTGAAGAGGATGCAGGTCATGGCTCCGTCAGGCTGGCTGCCTCGCGCAATGTTACCAGGATCATTTCAGGAGAATTCGGCATCAAGATCAAATCATTGCTCGACAGCATGAAGATTCAAATGATCATGATCAAAGACCCTGAGATAAAAATCAGGGAAATCATTGAAATGCTTAACCATTAAAGCAACAGACAATGCCAAAACTAAACGGGACAGGCCCCGAAGGACAAGGCTCCGCCTCGGGACGCGGACTGGGTAAATGTCAAACTGTTTCGGAAGAAGAAAAACTGCAGAAGCTAGGTAAAGGTATGGGCCAACGCAGGAAATCAGGAGGCGGAATCGGAAAAGGAAAGCGCTTAAAAAGCGGTAAATCATAATATTAACTTAAAAACAAGGAGGCTACTATGCCAGGATTCGATCGAACCGGCCCAATGGGACAAGGTCGCATGTCAGGCCGTAAAATGGGGCGATGCACCAATTTTGGAGAAGCACTAAAAAATCAGGATGCGGAATTAAAAAACCAACCTGATGAGAACGTACCTGAAAATTTCCGTGGAAGGGGATTAGGCAGAGGCAGAAGATGCGGAGGTATTGGACAAGGACATCAAAATAGGTTCAGAGGTGGATTTCAATAGCCTGACAAATGGTGAGCCAGGCATTAAACCTGTAATCCGTCACTTGAAATAAAAGCATTTCATACCGGAAATTATTACAGGTAATCAGTCAAATACATGAAGAAGCAGGTTACAACAAACTAAAAACTAAAGAAAATGGAAAACGAAATCATTGCAATGCCCCGTATCGGTGAGAAAGCTCCCGAATTTAAGGCGGTTACAACCCAGGGGAACATCAATTTCCCGTCAGATTTCAGCGGAAGCTGGGTGATTCTGTTCAGCCATCCCGCTGATTTTACCCCGGTTTGCACATCGGAGTTCATGACGTTTGCAAATATGGAAAAACAGTTCAACGATGCCAACTGCAAACTGGTCGGGCTATCGGTGGACGGATTATACAGCCATATCGCCTGGCTGCGAACCATAAAGGAGAAAATTGAATACAACGGGATGAAGGATGTAGAGGTCAAATTCCCATTGATCGAAGACATCACCATGGAAGTTGCCCGCAAATATGGCATGATGATGCCGGGCGAAAGCAACACCAAAGCTGTGAGAGCAGTATTCTTTATTGATCCTAAGGGAATTATCCGCGCCATTATTTATTATCCGCTGAGTCTGGGAAGGAATTTCGATGAATTGTACCGCGCACTGATTGCCATGCAGGCTGCCGATGCTTTCTCCATAGCAACTCCGGCTGACTGGCGTCCGGGTGACGATGTCATTATCCCTACTGCGGGATCATGCGGGGTGGCAAAACAAAGGATGGAAGACAAGGAAAACATGAAATGCTACGACTGGTTTTTCTGCACAAAACCACTAAGTAAAGAGGAAGTTGAAAAAAAAGTTTTAAATAAATGATGATGAATAAACGAATTGCTATTCCGGTTGAAAACGGAAGTCTCTGCCCTCATTTCGGCCATTGCCAGGCTTTTGCCTTTGTTGATGTAAAAGACAGTATTATTACTGACATCACCATAATAGATCCGCCCGAACACCAGCCCGGAACCTTTCCCCGCTTTGTATCAGCCCATGGTGCAACAGACGTCATAGGTGGCGGAATGGGACCACAGGCCATCACGCTCTTTAACGACGCAGGAATCAATGTTTTCATTGGAGCTCCGGTTGACAGCCCTGAGAAACTGGCCAACGATTTTATACAGGGAAAGTTACAGCTTAGCGCTAACTATTGTGATCATGGATCAGAAGGGCATGGACACGGGCATCACAACCATTAACCGGTATAAAAAAGCTGATCCCCGATGTAAGGAATGCATCTCAAAGAGCTACGGGAAAATGCTGATGAAATTTCCCTTCACTCATGACAAAGCATCAGAGTTTAACAGGTTTATGGAAAGCCTGTTGAGCTCTGAGGCTATGGGTGCTGCTCCGCATATTCACCGGGAATTGCATCAGAAACTTCGGGTTCTTAACAGTATTGCCGATCCCTACAAAGAAGAAAAGAAAACCAGCAACAGAATCGCTTTAAGATTTTATAAGTATTGGAAACCCAGGGTGCTTGCTGCCGACGATCCTTTCAATTTGGCATTAAGGCTTGCCATAGCAGGCAATATCATGGATTTTGCCGTAGCAGACCGCAGGTTCGACCTTGAGGAAACAATAAGTTATGCTCTTGCTGCAAACTTGTCCATCGACCATTCTAGCCTTCTGAAAGAGCGCATCAGGAAAGCCGAAAGAGTGCTATATCTGGGTGATAATGCCGGCGAAATCGTTTTCGACAAACTGTTCATCGAAACCATGCTGCATCCTGATGTCACATATGCTGTAAGAGGCGGGCCTGCCATAAATGATGCCTTGATGGATGATGCGGTTGAGGTTGGAATGGATATAGCAGCAACAGTAATTTCAAACGGGTACGATGCTTCATCGACTTTGCTTACTCATTGCAGCCCTGAATTTCTGACTGAATTTAAGCGCGCAGACCTGATCATCTCGAAAGGCCAGGGAAACCTGGAAGGGCTCATTGAAACCAACGATTCACGTATTTTCTTCCTGTTCATGGTAAAATGCGATGTGGTTGCTGAAATCATTGGTGTGGAAAAAGGGAGCCTCGTTGTGTACAATCCAAATCATATTTAGAATGGAAAAAGTAAAAATCGGAATCATCATCTGCGACCGTTACAGCACCTGCGCCGGTGGGAAATGCTTCCGTTCATTCGAACAACGTGAAGGTGCATTTTCTGCCTACAAAAACCAGGATGCAGAAATTGCTGCCTTCACTACATGCGGCGGATGCCCGGGCGGGAATATTGAGTATGCCCCGGAAGAGATGAAGAAGAATGGTGTAACCCACATTCACTTTGCCACCGGCTTCCTGGTGGGTTATCCTCCCTGTCCCTACATGGAGCACTTTTCAAAATTCATCCCTAAGAAGTACGGGATGAAAGTGGTTTTCGGGACGCATCCAATTCCTGAAAAGTATAAAAAGACCCATGATAACCTAAATACCTGGAATACTCCATTCCTGAAGAAAGCTATACAACCAACGCTTTCCGATATGGAAACCCGGCTCAGATATGACTGAAAGGAATACTATGAAGATTGCCATTGCAAGCGGCAAGGGAGGGACAGGTAAAACAACGCTTTCCACCAACCTGGCAGCTTATATTGCTGAAAGGGAGGACGTTGTCCTGGTTGACCTGGATGTTGAAGAACCTAATGCGGGACTGTTTTTCAAGGGCGAACTCACCCATGAAGAAGAAATTTATAAGATGATTCCCAGCTGGGATGAATCCCGGTGCAGCCAATGTGGCATTTGTGCCAAAGTATGCAACTATCATGCGGTTATAAAACTCGGAGAATCAGTCATTGTGTTTCCCGAGTTGTGCCACAGTTGCTACGCATGCTCCGAGTTATGCCCTGAAAATGCATTGCCGGTGATCCGGAAAAAACAGGGTACGCTGCGCGAATTCAGCAATCAAAAACTGAAACTGGTCGAAAGCCGGCTCGATATTGGTGAAGAGCAGGCCGTTCCAGCCATAGCCAAAACAAAAAAAAATGTTTCGTCCAGACATGGCGGCATGCGTTATGCCATTTTCGACTGCCCACCGGGGACTTCCTGCCCGGTAATTGAAGCGGTGAAAGACGCTGATATTGTCATCCTGGTCACTGAGTCTACTCCATTCGGCCTGCATGATTTAAAACTTGCCGTCGGCACGGTAAGGGAACTCCGTAAGCCTTTCGGAGTGGTGGTCAACCGCTTTGGAATCGGGAACGATGACGTGATTACTTATTGCCGTGAGCAAAATATCCCTCTGCTGGCTACAATACCCAACAACAGGAAGATCGCCGAAATGTATTCTATAGGGGAACTTGTTTACCGGCATTTCCACGAGGTAGGTGAGGTTATGGAACATATCGTGAATTATTGTATCAATATAGTGGCGGAAAAACCAGCATGAAGGAAATTGTAGTAATATCAGGCAAAGGCGGAACCGGGAAAACATCCATTACGGCTTCATTTGCCATGCTGGGCGGACAGGATGTAGTGGTTGCCGATTGCGATGTGGATGCTGCTGACATGCACCTGCTCATGGCGCCCGACTTTGGATTTACGGAGGGTTTTTACAGCGGAGAAGTCGCCGTTATCGACCAAAGTAACTGTGTCCTCTGCGGCATATGCCTGAAGAAATGCCGGTTCGATGCCATTTCTGTCATAAAAAAGCAGTTTGTCATTGATCCGCTGAGTTGTGAGGGATGCGGTTATTGCTCACGGATTTGCCCTGCCAAAACGATTATCAATAAAAAGCGCCTGGCAGGTAAATGGTTTATCTCGCAAATAAAAACCGGATCGGTGATGGTGCATGCCAGTCTCGGCATCGGTGCCGACAACTCAGGAAAACTGGTGGCGAAAGTTAAAAATGAAGCCAAAGAGATAGCCCTCGAAGAACGGAAGGATTTCATCCTGGTTGACGGGTCGCCGGGTGTGGGCTGCCCGGTTGTTTCATCGCTTTCGGGCGCAAACTTTGTAGTTCTGGTCACGGAACCTACCGTCTCAGGCCTGCACGACCTCAAACGCGTATACGAACTCGTGAAGAAGTTCCATATCAAATCCGGCTGTATCATCAATAAATACGACATAAATCCCGATAAGACCGGAGAAATCCTTCAATTCCTGGAGGAAAACGATATCGCACATATTGCCAGCCTTCCATACGATGAAAACTTCACCCGGGCAATGGTCCAGGGACAAACGGTTATTGAATACAGTAATGGTAAACTGACGGAAATCCTGGCAGAGAGCTGGGGAAAAATCAAACAATTAACAACAAACTAAAACACAGCATATGAAGATAGCCTTTACATCAACCGGAACCACCTGGGATTCGATGATCGACCCGCGTTTCGGCAGAACCGAAAACATTCTGCTTTTTGATGAAGAAACTAAAGAACTGACAGTTGTTTCAAACGACGACATCAAAAACGAGGCACACGGTGCGGGTACTGCAACTGCACAGAAGATTTTCGACCTTTCGCCCGATGTGTTGATTACGGGTAACGGCCCCGGCGAAACAGCTGAAAAAGCCCTCAAAAACATGAAAATGCAAATATGTGTCGGTGCTAATGATATGACCGTCTTTCAGGCATACGATCTCTACAAAGGCGGCAAACTCAAGGTGTTGTAACTACTTGGAAGGATCATGGACAATGTTGCGGAAACCGTTGGATGGGAAGGAATGCAGGCCGGGACATCACAGTTGGAAAACATTTTTGTTTCCCCTCGCATGCCTGGTTGCTAATCCTGCAGGTGAGAGTTGTAAATCATTGATCGGCATAGGGAAAGCTTCTTCTGGCGAATAACTAACATATATGGAAAACACAGTTTTTGGACCCGTACCGTCCCGCCGGTTGGGCAGGAGCCTTGGGATTAACAATATCCCGCACAAGGTTTGTACGTATTCCTGTATGTATTGCCAGGTTGGAAAAACAAAGAAAAATCAGGCCGAACGCCGTGTGCACTATGCCCCTGATGTGCTGGTACAACAGGTTGGGGAAAAGCTATCCTGTTTGGGGAATAGTAATACTCCTCAGTATATCAGCATTGTGCCTGACGGTGAACCCACATTGGATGTTAACCTCGGTGAATTAATTGTGAAACTCAGGACATTCGGAATTCCCGTTGCGGTGATCACAAACGGTTCAACCCTGAACCGCATGGATGTTCGTGAAGAACTAAGGTTGGCCGATTACGTTTCCGTCAAAATGGATACAGTCACCAGCTCGACCTGGAGAAAAATCAACAAGCCCCATAGCGCACTGAATCTCAAATCAATACTGAATGGCATTGTTGAATTTTCGAAAGAATATAAGGGAGAACTGGTTACGGAGTCAATGCTGATTCAGGGACTTAATGATAACGGAGAGGAACTGGTTTCAATGGCTCAATTCCTGCAAACTGTTCAACCCCGGGTAGCCTACATAGCAATCCCCGCGCGCCCACCAGCATTCGAAAACACATTGCCTGCCGACGAACGGGCTGTTACCCTGGCTTATGAAATCTTCACTGCCTGCGGGTTGTCAGCCGAGTTGCTCACCGGCTACGAAGGCAATGCCTTTGCTTCGTCGGGCAATTTTGCCGAGGATTTACTCAGCATAACGGCGGTGCATCCGATGCGCGAAGAAGCGGTCATGGAACTCATGTCGAATTCGGGTGCCACCGCAGGGGACCTGCAAGAATTGATCGAAAACAAATTGATCAGGAAGATAAAATACAATAACCGGGAATATTATTTGCGCAAGTTTACTGACCTTAAAAACTAGCCCCAATGGAATCAACAAAAATATACCCTGATTCGGGAGTTGAACTTACAAAATTCACTGCCCGGTACTACGACCAGATGATGAACTTCTTTTCGTTCGGGCAATACCGGTATTTCATCCGCAAAGCAATCAGGGATATCGGCATCAAGGCCGGCGACTCCATACTCGACATGGGCTGCGGCACGGGCCGTAATGCAGGCTTAATGCTTGAGCATCTGGGCAAAGACGGAAAAATCACCGGCATCGATTTATCGCCAATTATGCAAAGTCAGTTTGAAAAACGATTTGCAGGCGATGGCCGGGCCCATTTCAGGCAACAAAGGATTGATATTGCTTTTGATTTACACGAATCCTTCGACCTGGTATTCATCAGCTTTGTCCTCCATGGCTTTCCACAGGAAGTTAGGGAATCTGTCATCGAAAATGCAAAAAGGCACCTGAAACCGGGCGGTTATTTTGTGATCCTCGATTATGCCGAATTCAAATTGAATGAAATGCCTCCTTCACACCGATTCATTTTCAAAAAGATGGAATGTCCTTATGCATTCGATTTTATTGAAAAGGACTGGAAGAGTATCCTCGAAACCAGGCAGTTATTCTCTGAAACAGTCGGTTTGTACTTCTTTGGCTACGTAAGGTTACTTAAAGCACAATTAAAATGAGTGGCTTCATCCACCTGTACACGGGAAACGGAAAGGGTAAGACCACCGCAGCATTCGGGTTGGCCCTCAGGTCTGCGGGCGCCGGAAGGAGAGTTTTCATTGCCCAGTTTGTGAAAGGCATGCACTATTCCGAACTGGATGTAATAAAACGTATACCGGAAATTGAGCTCAAACAGTATGGATTGGATTGCTTTATTGTGAATGAACCCACGCAGAAAGATATTGATGCGGCTCAACAGGGCCTGACCGAAGTCACTGAATACATACTTGAACAGAAAGCGGATATGGTAATCCTCGATGAAATCTGCATTGCACTTCATTACCAGCTTATTGCAGAAGAAGAAGAAGTGCTCAAACTCCTGGCCCGTAAGCCTGCTGAAATGGAAATAATTCTTACGGGACGGTATGCTACCCCCAGGCTCTATGAAATTGCCGACCTCATCACCGAAATGCATGAAATCAGGCACTATTACCAAAAGGGTGTTGAAGCCAGGAAAGGAATTGAATTTTAAACCGTTATGAACAGGATCATACATCCGGCAGGTCAAAAATTGGTTTTTACTGCATTGTCAGTTTACCTGGTATTGGCGGTGGCCGGCATATTGATTTTTAACCATAATATTTGGTTTCTTGCCGCTATATGTTTTTTTGGCCTGGCTGTGCTTATCATTTTTCTATTCTTTTTCAGGAATCCTCCAAGGGAAATCATCCCCGACATGAATAAGGTTTTCGCTCCTGCCGACGGGACAATTGTAGCAATCGAAGAAGTTTTCGAGAATGAGGCCATCCAACGCAAATGCCTTAAAATTTCAATCTTCATGTCTATTTACAACATGCATGTTAATCGCTATCCTGTAAGCGGAGTTGTAAAATACGTCCGATATTCCCCGGGTAAATATCTCGTGGCACATCACCCAAAATCATCAGAATTGAACGAGCATTATTCAATACTGGTCGAAACGCCGGAAGGATACATGGTTTTGATAAAACAAATTGCCGGATCGGTGGCAAGGCGCATCGTATGCTATGCAAAAACAGACGGAGAAGCCAGGCAGGGAAGTGATCTTGGCTTTATCAAATTTGGCTCGAGGGTCGACATCTTTCTACCATTAGATTTTCGAGTCAGGGTTAAGTTGTATGAAAAAGTCAAAGGCAACATAACCATTATTGCCACAACTAATTAGATGAAAATGGAACTCTATAAAGAACTCAGCAAAGACATACGGTTCATCGAAGGCCTGAATGCCTGCATTAATTGCGGGACATGCACGGCCATCTGTCCGGCCGCCGCAGTGAGCGATTACGATCCACGGATGGTTGTGGATACTATCCAGCAAAGAGATGAGAAGGAACTTGAATTGCTGCTTAAAAGCGACACTATATGGTTGTGCGGTGAATGCCTGTCATGTAAAACACGTTGCCCGAGAAGCAACACTCCCGGCTACATCATCCAGGCATTGAGGGCATTGTCTATTGAAACAGGTTTTTTCGCCGAAAGCAGCCAGGGGCAAAAACAACTTGCCATAAAACGCACAGTTGGTGACCATATCCTCAAATACGGTTACTGTGTTTACGTAGATGAAGTTAATACCGAGATGTATCCTGAACAAGGGCCGGTTTGGGATTGGATCAAAAAAAATAAGGAACTGGTGCTCGAACGTCTGGGAACCAGTTATCAGAAAGAACAAAGCGGGTCATTAAGAAAAACTTCAAAAGAATCGTTAAATGATCTGAAACGAATATTTGAGGAAACAGGCGCAACAAAAAGGTTTGAAATCATTGAAGACTATTCAGCAAGAGTAGCCAATAGCCTTGACCTCGATTTTAAGACCGACAGGGACAGTTACTTTTATTACCAGTACAATGAAAATCAACAGGAAAAGAAATCTGAGCAATGAAACCAATCCCCAATAAAAACTGGGAAGCATACCAGAAAGAAATTGCTGACGACCATTACTACTTTGCGCGCAGTTGCATAAGGCAAAACTTTTTCCCGGCAGCTGAAGACCTCTTCCTCAAAATAATCAGGGAAATAGCTGGCAAAGAAATATTTGACGATGCCAGGCAAACTACTTGTTCAGGCATTGCTTACCATTCGGGAGTAATACCCTTCGAAACCACCATGACCGTTGTGGCAAGGCAGTTTGCACTGATGACAGAAGCAGGCTATGAAAACTTTGTATGCTCCTGTGTCACCTCCTTTGGCATTTACAACGAGGTCCTCGAAACCTGGAAGCAGTTCCCCGAAAAAGAAAAGGAAGCCCGGGAGGCACTGAAACGGGCGACTGGTAAAACCTTTGAAATCCCAAGGAATCTTGTTCACACGAGTGACCTTATTTACAAGTTCAGGAAGGAAATTGCAGAAAAAGCCATCCTCAGGCTGGTTAATAAGAATACAGGCGAGCCACTGAAGGTGGTTGATCATATTGGCTGTCATTATGCAAAAATATTTCCTGAGAAAGGAGTAGGAGGAGCCGAATTCCCCTATGTACTGGCTGGGATGATCGATGCATGGGGTGGCGACCAGGTTGATTATCCCGAACGCCGGCATTGCTGCGGTTTCGGGTTCAGACAATATCTGCTCAAGTCGAACAGGGGATACTCCATCGGCAATTCGAAAATAAAATTTGAATCCATGCAGCCCTATCATCCTGACCTCATCATTGCAAACTGCCCGGGATGTACCTTTTTCCTTGACCGGTGGCAGTATGTACTGGCTGAGATGGAAGGCAGGACTTATGGAGAAAATGGTTATGGCATTCCCGTTCTCACCTACGAAGAATTGGCCGGACTTTTATTGGGATACAATCCCTGGGATATTGGACTGCAAGTTCACCAGGTTACCGTAGAACCCATACTCGAAAAGCTGGGCGTAAAATTCAATCCTGAAGAAAAATATAAAGGCTTGCATGGTGAAGATCTTGGCAGCCCTGCGATGCCGGCCGTGCTGAGATGTCACTAATTCGAATTGACTAACAAATTAATAACTACAACACATAATGAAAACTAACGACAAAGGTTTTAACACCAAACTCATTCATGCCGGGGCATTCGACGACGAATTCGGGAGCGCAACCGTTCCTATTTACCAAACTTCAACCTTTAAATTCAAAAGCGCTCAGCATGGAGCTGACTGCTTCTCAGGAAAAACGGACGGATATATCTATACCCGGATAGCAAATCCTACCATCAGGGCTTTTGAACAGTGTGTTGCTGAGCTGGAAAATGGTTTCGACGGCATTGCCACCAGTTCAGGCATGGCAGCTATAAGCAGCGTTTACATGGCGTTGCTTGGCAGTGGTAGCCACATTATAAGTTCCGATGCCGTTTACGGGCCTGCACGCGGTGTGCTTGAACAGGATTTTTCGCGTTTCAACGTGGAAGCTACTTTCGTAAACACCTCCAATCCTGAAAATATCCTCAAAGCGCTGAAGCCTAATACAAAATTACTCTACATCGAAACTCCAGCAAATCCGACAATGGATATTACGGATATTGCCACCTGTTCCAAAATTGCCCGGGATAATGACCTGTTGCTGGTAGTTGATAACACATTTTCATCACCCTACTTGCAGAAACCACTGGAACTGGGAGCTGATGTGGTATTACACTCCATTACCAAATTCATCAATGGGCATGCCGATATTGTTGGCGGAGTTATTGTTGCCAAAGACAAAGAAGTTTACAAAAGGATCAGGCATTGCATGGTTTATATGGGATGTAATATGGATCCCACCCAGGCTTTCATGGTGCTGCGTGGTTTAAAAACACTGGCAATCCGCATTGAAAGAGCACAGGAGAATGCCATGAGAGTGGCAGCTTTCCTGCACTTGCATCCCAAGATAGCCTGGATTAAATACCCTGGGCTGGAAACACATCCGCATTATGAACTGGGCAAAAAACAAATGAATGGCCCCGGTTCAATGATGAGTTTTGGCCTTAAAGGGGGCTATGAGGCTGGTAAAAAACTAATGGATAACGTTCATCTGGCATTGCTGGCCGTATCATTGGGCGGAGTTGAAACACTGATTCAGCATCCCGCCTCAATGACCCATGCCGCAGTAGGCAAAGAGGAAAAACTTGCAGCCGGCATTACCGATGATCTGGTAAGATTCTCGGTAGGCATTGAAGATGCCGAAGATATTATAGAAGATTTAAAACAAGCATTAACAAAAATTTAAACGTAAAACAATGGAAAAAACAGATGTCCTGATCATTGGAGGCAGCGCTGCCGGAATGGTGACTGCCGTAACAGGAAAAGCAAACTGGCCCGGTAAAAAGTTCACATTGGTTAAGAAACAAAAAGATGTTATGGTGCCCTGTGGAATACCTTACATCTTCGGAACGCTTGAAGGCAGCGAAAAGAACATCATGCCTGTAGATGCAATGATGGAGAAAAGCGGAGTAACATCACTGGTTGATGAAGCCGTCAAAATTGAAACAGGCTCAAAGACTGTATCCTTCGCAAGCGGGAAACAGGTAAAATATGACAAACTGGTTATCGCCACCGGGTCGAATCCTATCAAACCCAAATGGTTGCAAGGCGCTGACCTTGAGAATGTATTTGTCATTCCAAAAGACAAAATGTATCTGGATGACATGAAAGTTAAAATCGACAATGCTAAAAATGTCGCTGTTATCGGCGCAGGATTTATCGGGGTTGAACTTTCCGACGAACTGGCGAAAAAAGGCTACAACGTCACCCTGATTGAGAAGTTGCCCAATATTCTGAACCTGGCTTTCGATACCGAGTTATCGGATAAAATCAGGGAGATGCTCGAAGCCCGCAATGTTAAGGTTATCACCGGTGTAGGGATCAGTAAAGTTCATGGGACCAACAAGGTTGAAGAAGTAGAACTGGAGAACGGACAAAAATTCCCCATGGATGCAGTCGTACTTTCTATCGGTTACAAACCCAGCAGCGCTCTGGCACGCGAGGCCGGAATTTACGTGGATGAAGATAATTTCATCGCTGTTGATGAGTACATGCGTACCCATGAGCCCGACATATTTGCTGTAGGTGATTGCGCCCAAAAACGTGATTTCGTCACACGCCGCAGGGTTCCTACTATGCTTGCCTCAACAGCCTGTGCCGAAGCAAGGATAGCAGGCATGAACCTTTTCAATCTGCATGTTGTCAAAACATTCAGCGGTACCATCGCAATTTACTCCACGGCAATCGGTGATACCGGATTCGGAACCGCCGGAATCACTGAACAAAGGGCGCAACAGGAAGGAATTGCCACTTTATGCGGGCTATTCGAAGGCATCGACAGGCACCCGGGCAGTTTGCCGAACAGCCATAAGCAAACCGTGAAACTTATTGCAGCCCAACACTCCGGTGTAATCATTGGTGGCGAAGTAATCGGCGGACTCGAAGCAGGCGAACTCACCAATGTCATTGGACTTGCCATACAGAACCGGATGTCGGTCAATTCCTTCCTGACGATGCAGATAGGAACCCACCCCTGCCTCACAGCTTCTCCTGCTGCTTATCCTCTGATCAAGGCTGCTGAGCTGATCTCCATCAGGATGTTGCAAAAGAACGCATAATATGGCTGATTTTAAAAGAGTTAAACCCGACGGAGTAGAGAAGATCATCGTGGTTGCTTCAGGTAAAGGAGGCGTTGGTAAATCAATGGTATCGGCAAATCTGTCAGTTTCCTTAGCCCGGCAGGGGTTTAGGGTTGCATTGGTTGATGCCGATATTTACGGCCCATCCATCCCTAAAATGTTCGGGATTGAGGATGCAAGGCCCGAGGTAACAACCTTCGGAGAAACCGAAATGATGTTCCCAATCGAGAAATTCGGGGTCAAAATCATGTCGATTGGCTTCTTCATTGCCCGCAACCAGGGACTGATCTGGCGAGGCCCGATGGCTGCCAATGCTATTACCCAGCTTTTTGAAAATACCCAATGGGGAAAAATCGATTATATGATTGTGGATTTCCCTCCAGGAACCGGAGACATTCAATTGTCAACGGTACAAAACCTTGAAATCACCGGAGCGTTGATTGTAACCACACCACAGGAGATCGCACTGAATGATGCACGCAAGGCTGTTTCGATGTTTGTGCACGAGGAAATGAACATTCCTCTCATCGGTATCATCGAAAACATGTCGTGGTTTACTCCAGAAAAACATCCCGAAGAGAAATACTATATTTTCGGGCAAGGTGGTGGTGCAATACTGGCTGGAGAGGTTAACGCACCGTTAATTGGCCAGATACCACTGGTGGCCGAACTTGGTGAAGCCGCAGAACAAGGCTGGAGCATATTCAGCCTGAACAACAAACCTGTAATTGAAGCTTTTGAAAGCATCGTGGAAAAACTGGTATAATTCACAAAAGCTTTTTTAGTAAGCCAGGCAGGCTCATGTTCCATTTTCCTGCAAAACCAGGAAAATCGCAGCATGAGCATGCTATTTTTTGGGAACTTAAAAGTCCGGATTACGGTACAATAAAACCAAGGCCTTTTATCCGCAGAATCTGATATGGTCTACGCGCGGAACAAAACGAATTAATTCATATAACCATAACAATGAACTTGTTATGGTCTTCTTTTAAGAAATAAGGCCTGAATGTAAATTATTAACTCTTGACCGGTGCATTCAACCGGAGTAACTCGTCGTCGCTAAAAATATTGCAATTTTCGCATTTGATGTGATTCTCCAACCCATTGATAAGTTTATAGCACTTTTTGCATCGATACCAGTCACTGTCCATGTAATAGCTGCCGCCTATTATTTCAATGGCTTTGCCTTCAGCAAATGCTCCTGCTATTATCTTAAGCGCCCTGTTATAAATACGTGTCAGCGTGGGCCTTGAAACGCTCATCTGATCTGCTGCCTCATCCTGCGAAAGCTGCTTGTAATTAACCAGGCGAAAACTCTCATACTCCTCAAAACTGAGTTGCAGAACGTCTGTTTCACATAGTGGCATTCCAAAGGGTTTAAACCCTTTCATGAGTGGTGGATTGCTTACTTTCCTGATTTTATGCGGCCTAGCCATTGGATTTTTCTCTATTGTATTTCCGGTAATCCCGCCAGACTAAGTAGCCAAAAAAGATAGCTGATAACAGCAGGATCAACTTACCAAAAATACAATAAGTTCCGCAATAATAGCCTTCACCTAAACTAAACAGGCAGGATGCACAGCCCAAAATCACCATTATCACATAATCGGCCAGCAGTATCAGTGGCAAAACCAGGGCAAACTTTATCAACAGTGCGGTTCTCATGTCTTTTTTTACAAATATAATGAACTTACGTTCATAATGATTAAAAAGTTTAATTTTGTTAAGAACATTTTATTAACCAAACCAATAAGGATGATCTCAAAACCAGAATAGCTTTTCTAATTCCTCGCATGAGCTCTAATAGCCCGAACAAAGTAAAAATATTAAGGGCTAATGATACTTTTCAATACAATGCGAACATTTAAATTATCGCATATAATTGATTATGTGTTGTTTATGAAATGTGTATTTAGGTGTAGAATAACTTAAATTTCTCATTACATTTGGCAAGCCTCGCAAAAATTATTGATCACAAGATGTCATTAGCCAGGAAGATTTTCAGGTTTTATTATGAAGGTTTTAGAAGTATGACCGTAGGCCGGACTCTCTGGCTGATAATATTTATCAAGTTGTTTATCATGTTCGCCATTTTCAGGCTTTTCTTCTTTCAGGACTTTCTTGGTTCGCGGTTTACATCAGAGAGTGAAAAGAGTAATTACGTCATTGAACAATTAACCACCAAACCCAAATAAATTATGGATGCTTCACTGGTTGACTGGTCGAGAGCCCAGTTTGCATTGACAGCCATTTACCACTGGCTGTTTGTACCGCTCACCCTCGGCCTGTCCTTTATTATTGCTTTTATGGAAAGCATTTA
>DAONEL010000054.1:3001-17604 GCA_035403045.1 Bacteroidales bacterium | reverse complement strand
AATAAATTTGATTAGATTCACGTCAAAATTTTTTCGTCAAGATAATCAATTCTATGATTTGTGGTACATTTACGGATGAGCAAAATAAATTACATTTGCATAAACAACTGATGCAGACCATGAAAAAGCAACTCATTCATTTTCTTACGGCAATAATATTTCTTTCAGGCCCCGTCACTGCACAAATTATCACCGTCACTCCTCCCCTGCCCACCGACCAGGACGATATAGTGCTTGTATTCGATGCCACCCAGGGGAGCCAGGGCCTCATGGGCTATACAGGCGATGTTTACGCCCATACAGGCGTGATCACTAACCTGAGTACCGGCCCCTCGAACTGGCAGCATGTGATGGCCGACTGGGGAGTGAATATTCCCGAATGCAAGCTAACCCCGCTCGGAAATGATAAATGGCAACTCAACATTGGTCCCAGCATACGCCAGTATTATAACGTTCCTGCCGAGGAAGAAATCCTGCAACTGGCATTTGTGTTTCGCAGCGGTGTGCAGGTGAATGGTTCGTGGCTCGAAGGGAAAACTGCGGCTAACGGGGATATTTTCTATGATGTTTACCCCGCCGCGCTAAACGTCAAGATCACCTCTCCCGACGAAAGCCTGGTTTTTGTCCAGCTTAATGAGCCTTTCACTGTGAAAGTTTTTTCGTCATTCGCCAATAATACCTCTCTTATTGTAGATGGTGTGCAGGTGGCAACCACAACAGCTGATTCGCTGGTTTTTGATATAACTCCCGATGCCTACGGCCGGTACCTTGTTAAAGCACAGGCTGTTAACGACACGGGCATGGTTGCCGACTCCTTCTATTATTACGTAAGAGGACCGGTAGAAATAGCCGAACTGCCCGAAGGGATTACAGAAGGTATTAATTTCCTGAACAGTACTTCAGCAGTGCTTTGCCTGTATGCTCCCTTGAAGGAATATGCTTACCTGTTAGGCGATTTTAACGGCTGGCTGCCCGATGAAACCTGCTATATGAAACAAACACCCGATGGCAAAAGGTTCTGGTTGCAGGTTGACGGGCTTACCCCCGGCAAAGAGTATGTTTTTCAGTACCTTGTGGATGGCAATATCCGCATCGGCGACCCATATGCTGAAAAAGTAAGCGATCCCTGGAACGATTCTTATATTGATCCCTCAGTTTATCCTGGCTTAATACCTTATCCCACCGGCAAAACTTCCGGGATTGCGACGGTTCTGCAAACCCAAAAACCACAATACACCTGGAAAAACAGTTCTTTTGAGCCACCAGCAAAAACCAATCTCGTTATTTATGAATTGCTGATCCGTGATTTTACGACAGAGCACACCTTTCAATCGGTAATTGACACGCTAAGCTATCTTAAAAGCCTGGGCATAAATGCCATAGAGTTTATGCCTGTGGGCGAATTTGAGGGCAACATCTCCTGGGGCTACAATCCCAACTACTATTGTGCCGTTGACAAATATTACGGACCGGAAAACAAGTTCCGCGAACTGATTGATTCATGTCACAGCCAGGGCATAGCCGTGATCATGGATGTGGTATTCAACCATGCCTTCGGCACCTCACCATATGTGATGTTGTACTGGGACAAAGCTAATAACCGTCCTGCAGCTGACAGCCCTTATTATAATCCTGAAGCAAAACACCCTGCCAGTGTTGGTTTTGATATGAACCACGAATCGGCTGATTCAAAATATTACATCAGCAAAGTAATCCGTTACTGGCTTACGAAATTCAGGGTTGATGGTTTCCGCTTTGACCTTTCAAAGGGTTTTACCCAAACTTATTCATCCGAATACGTACCATGGGCACATTACGACGCTTCGAGAATAGCTATACTTACAGCTTACAATGATACGATAAAGGCCATTAATCAGTCAGCTTATCTTATTCTGGAGCACTTTGCCGATAACGACGAGGAATCAGTACTTTCAGCAAGGGGAATGATGCTTTGGGGCAACATGACAGGAAATTACGGAAATGCTGCTACCGGCAATACCTCGTCCAGTAATTTGTCAGGATGTTCTTACACGTCACGGGGCTGGGCCCAGCCAAACCTTGTCGGATACATGGAAAGCCACGATGAAGAAAGGCTGATGGTTAAATGTGCCAGCGATGGAAAATCCTGGGGCAGTTACAATATTAAGGAGACAAATACTGCCCTGGCGCGCGGCGGGTTGCTGGCGACATTCTTCCTTACAATACCGGGGCCGAAGATGATCTGGCAATTTTGTGAAATGGGCTACGATTACTCCATCAACTGGCCTTCGGGCACGGGCGACGACCGTCTTACTCCTAAACCTCCACGTTGGGATTATCTGGAAAACTATGAGCGCCTGATGCTCTTCAAGGATTATGCAGGGCTTATTGACCTGAGAACAACCAATCCGTTATTCGCAACTACAGATTTTTCGCTGGATGTGAGCGGTGCATTGAAAAAGATCAGGCTTCGCAACAGCGAAATGTCCGCAGTGGCACTGGGTAATTTCGATGTAAAGGAAGGAAACATAACCCCTGATTTCTACAGTACCGGCACCTGGTACGATTACATGACCGGCGACTCCATTGCAGTGACTGATGTGAATGCAACCATCACACTTGCCCCCGGCGAATACAAGCTTTTCCTGTCGAAAAACGTAGTCAATCCTTACAGCATTTCCGAAAAACTACCCGGAAACATTTTAGTTAAAGTTGCGCCAAACCCTGTGAGTGATTTTGCAACAATCAGCATTTCAGGCCAGGGGCTGAAGAAATGTTCAATTATGTCGTTCGACGCCAACAGTAAACCGCTTGGCAATATATATAACGGCAGATTCTTCGATACACTCGAAATCAAATGGAAACCCGAAAGCAAAGGCCTGAACCTGCTCCGTTTTGAGATCGATGGAATCGTCACTGTAAAGAAAGTGATCGTGCTTTAGAGGTTATGCCGACTCCCTCACTTTCATCACTGGCTTGAAAGTGATCGTCTGAGGGCTGATGGCAGCTCCCGGGTTGTTGAGCCGCTGCAGAAGCAATCGCACCGAAGCCCTTCCCATTTCAAAGCCTTTCTGAACCACCGTTGTAAGTTCGGGGTGTATGATAGTGGCATTGGGGCCATCGCCAAAACCGACAACCGCTATATTGCCCGGAACATCATATCCTGCTTTCTTCAACACCTGTATGGCTGCAATCGCTGTGCTGTCGTTCACGGCAAAAATACCATCGATACCCGGCGCCATGTTGATAAGATGTTTTTCAAGCGCCATAACTTCTTCAGGAGTATCACATTTCAGGGTTAGTTCTTCCTTAATTGGTAATCCTTTGCTTCTCAGGGCTTCGTAATAACCCTGGCATCGTCCTTTGCCAATGAGCAGGTGCTGAGGTGCTGCCAGGTGTAATATATTTTTGCAGCCGCGCTTAATCAGGTGCTCGGTGGCAATGCGGCCACCATGAAAATCGTCGGTGGTTATCCTGTCGGTTTCAATATCAGGACATACCCTGTCAAAGAAAACTATCGGCAAACCCGATTCAAATGCCTCAATAAACGGGTCAAAGGTTTGAGTGGTTTTGCTGAGCGAAACCAGGATACCATCCACACGGTGATCGATAAGTGTTTGCAGGTTTATTGCTTCGCGGTGCTGGTTTTCGTTGCTCTGGCAAATGATCAGGTTATATCCTTCCTTATAGGCAATCTCCTCCATACCACTGATTACCGATGAGAAGAAATGGTGAACGATAGCCGGAATGATCAGCCCGATTGTATATGATTTTTGCCTGCGCAAACTCAGTGCCAGTACATTGGGCCGGTAATTCACTTTCTCGGCATAGGTTTTTATCATGAGTTTGGTCTCAGGACTGATGTCGGGATGGTCTTTCAGAGCCCTTGAAACTGTTGACACCGAAACTCCCAGGTTACGGGCAATATCTTTGATGGTGAGCGGCGCTGGCTTGGTCATGGAGGAATTGGTTAATTGAAAATGTTGATCGGGAAATGGTTATTGACAATTATTTCGCCGGAAAATTATAAGGGTAATTCATATAGTTGATCACTGGCAGTGTATTCCCGTTAAAGTCGAAAAATGTGGCATTTTCCCACGATGACCCGGTTCCCCACAGATCTTTCATCTGTGAGCTGATCCAGGCCGGTTCCCAGTAAACTATGCCGGTTCCGCCACCGTCAATAACTTCCTGTGCTAGTGCTTTCATCAGGGAAAATTGCCCTTCCGGTGTGTATGGGTATCCCGTTAGCGCCGACTGGCCTCCCAATAAGTTGGTATAGTTATCGTTGCCATCAAGCGTCCATGGGTAGGCAGTTTCAAGAATCATTACTTTTTTATCGAATTTTTCCCTAAGCCTGCCTGTGACATAGCTGATATTTGTCAGCTTGACTGATGTGTGCCACAAAGGATAGTATGAGTAGCCGATGATGTCGAAATCGCTGACAGCTCCCTCTGTCGTTATTTTATCGAAAAACCACTCAGCATTTCCCGGATCGGCAATATGAAGGGCTACCTGCACGCTTTTACTTTGTCCGGCCGATGCATCTCTTACGGCTTTTATCGCACTGTTAATCACCGAACCCAGATCAGACCATTGACCATTGCAACCATTCAGTCCCGGAAAGCCGGCTTGTATGCCTGAATAACAAATACCGCAGTTGATTTCATTGCCAATCTGAACCATGTATGGCATAAGTCCTTTCGCTTTCAGGTAGTTTAGCACCTTGTATGTATAATTATATACTGAGTCCTTCAGCACATCGAGGCTCCTGATGTCTGCCCAGGCTGCCGGAACCTGCTGATTACCGGCGTCAGCCCAGGTATCGGAGTAATGAATATCAAGGCATATTTCCATATTGTTTTGCTTTGCCCTGATCATAGCGGCCTCAACATCCTTCAGATCGTTGTATAGTTTCGTACCCGAGGTGCCATAAACTTCCTTTGTCCACTCAGGATTGTGCCACAGTCGTAAACGGACAAGATTGGCTCCATGATTCCTCAGAATAGTATAAGGGTTTCCTGAAACGCCCGAATCGGCATATGCGCCCCCGTGTTCTTCCACCTGGTTAACAATTGACAGGTCGTTGCCCATGCAGAATTTTTCAACCGAATAATACACCTGGCTGACTGTATCGGCAGGAGTGTCGCCGCCGTCAGAATCCTTGCATCCTGTTCCCGGCAGGGAGAAAAAGATAAGTAATACCAGGATGGAAAACGACAGGCTGACTATGTACTGATTCTTTATTCGCATCGGCTGCAATGAATGGATTGGTTAATATTACTAAGCATGGAAATCTATTCCTGTTTGATAGCTTACGCCAAAGGTATATATTTTAAAATATTTATTCCCCTGAGATCAATCAGAGTGCCGGAAAAGTGTCGGTTCGCATGACAGAAAATTACCTTTAACTTGACTATGTACCTCAGGAAATGTTATCTTCATGCCTTGATCGGAATATCAACCATCTCATTCACGATCATTTTTACTTTTACAAAGATTGGCTTCTGGATCATTTTAAAAAAGGGGGAATGAAAATGTGCACATAATAATAGAAAAAAAGTGTGGTGTATAGAGCTACGCAAACGTTTGCGGAAACGGTTTCGTAAAAAAATGTTGAAATATCCTCAAAATCAGCACTTAGGAAGGAACAATTTGAGAAAGTTTTTTTTAGCTTTGGGCTGCAAATAATCGCCCGAAAAACATCATTATCAATACCGCTGTTTGCCCGCTCGCAATGTACTGATAATAATTGCTTTATTGAATTTCATTAGCAAACCATAAATCAACACAACTAATCATTAACAAATGTTTAATTACTCAAAACCAGTTCTATGAAGAAACAAACTAAACTCTTACGGGTACTGTTGCTTCTCCTGTCGTGGGCTGTTACATCTTTTGCCATTGCGCAGGATGTAAAGATTACAGGAAGAGTGACCGATGCGTCAGACAACTCCACGTTGCCTGGAGTATCAATTGTTGTTAAAGGCACAACAACGGGAACCGTAACCGACCTTGACGGTAAGTTTGCCCTCACGGTTAAGCCAGATGCTACCCTGGTGTTCTCATTCATCGGGTACACAACCCAGGAAGTTGTAGTTGGAGCGCAGCGCGCCCTCAACATTGCCCTGCAACCTGCAGTTACCGGCCTCAGCGAAGTTGTGGTCATTGGTTACGGCCAGGTGAAGAAAGGTGATGCTACCGGTGCTGTTGCAGCCATCAACACAAAGGACTTCAACAAAGGAGCCATCGTATCACCTCAGCAACTCATGGTTGGTAAGGTTGCCGGTGTCACTGTGACCACTTCGGGCGGTGCTCCCGGCGGTTCAGCCACAATACGCATCAGGGGCGGTGCTTCATTAAATGCTAGTGACGACCCTCTCATTGTCATCGATGGTGTTCCGGTTGATAATTCCAGTATTTCCGGGGTACGCAGTCCTTTGAGTATGATAAATCCGAATGATATTGAAACATTTACTGTACTCAAGGATGCCTCGGCAACGGCAATTTTCGGGTCACGCGCTTCCAATGGTGTTATCATGATCACTACCAAGAAAGGTAAAGCCGGTGAAAAAATGCATGTTGAGTACAATGGTAATCTTTCCTATTATGCTATCCCTAAAACTGTCGATGTGCTGGATGGAGCCGAATTTACTGCATTGATCAATGAAAAGTTTCCAGATCGTGTAAATCTGCTTGGAACAGCTAATACCGACTGGCAGAAGGAGATCTACCAGAATGCTTTCAGTACCGATCATAACCTGAGTGTTACAGGCCAGTTCAAAACAATGCCGTACCGTGTTTCGGCTGGTTATATGTGGCAGGATGGTATCCTCAAGACTGATAACATGAAAAGGACATCGCTGGGATTAAATCTTAATCCTTCATTTCTCGATGATCACCTTAAAGTTAACATGAACGGCAAATGGATGTTCGTAAACAACAGGTTTGCTGATAACGGAGCCATCAACCAGGCCATCCAGTTTGATCCTACCAAACCTGTAACTGCTGATAATGAATATGGCGGTTATTGGGCATGGCTACAGGAAGATGGCAATCTTGTTGATCAGGCTACCAGGAATCCCGTTTCAACACTTATGCTGAAAGATGATCTTGCTGACGCTCTCCGTTTTATCGGAAATGCACAGTTTGACTATAAATTCCATTTCCTTCCTGATCTTAGGGCCAATCTGAATATTGGTTACGATTATTCTGGCACAGACGGAACTGTATTTGTACCAAAGTATTCATCCCTCAATTTCAATGCAGGTGGCGTTGATAACTTATACAATCAGAAGAAAGAGAATACATTGCTTGACTTCTATTTGAATTATGTAAAAGACGTAAAGTCAATAGCAAGCAAGTTTGACCTTATGGGCGGATATTCATGGCAACATTTCTACATTGAGAATAATACATTCGCAGACAATGTTGACCACACACTGCCTAATACAATTATTGACAAGAATGAGTATTATCTTATCTCATTTTTCGGCCGATTTAACTATACATTGCTTGACCGCTATCTTTTGACTTTTACACTTCGCGATGATGGTTCATCAAGGTTCTCACCTGACACCCGCTGGGGCCTTTTCCCTGCTGCTGCTTTGGCATGGAAAATTAATGATGAGCCCTTCCTGAGGAACATTAAGGCTTTATCGCAATTAAAACTCAGAGTTGGTTGGGGTATAACAGGTCAACAAGATATATCAACCAATTATTATCCATATCTTCCAATCTACACGCTTGGAGATCAGTTTACAAACTACCAGTTCGGGAACACCTTTTATTATACATACCGTCCCGAAGAATACGATGCTAATATAAAATGGGAAGAAACTGAGACAAGGAATATTGGCCTTGATTTTGGGTTTTTTGATGACCGTATCTCTGGATCAGTTGAATACTATGAAAGGTATACAAAAGACCTTATCAGCAGAATTCCGGTTCCTGCAGGAACCAACCTTTCAAATTATGTCACCACCAATATCGGGTCTATGGAAAACAAAGGCTGGGAATTCAATTTGTTGATCAGGCCGGTCGTCAAAGAAAATTTCAGTTGGGAAATCGGTGGAAACCTTACTTTAAACACAAATAAGATTACCAAACTTTTAGCCTATGATGATCCTTCATTCTTAGGAATCAGGACAGGTGATGATATTGCCGGAGGGGTTGGTAATAAGATTCAGATGTTTAGTGTAGGTTATCCGAAATACTCATTCTTTGTTTATCATCAGGTTTATGACCAGAATGGCATGCCAATTGAAGGACTTTTTGTGGATTCAAATGGTGACGGGAAAATTGATGATAGCGACCGTTATCATTTTAAAAGCCCCGATGCTCAATATATTATAGGTATCTCATCAAAACTGTCCTATAAGAAATTTGACCTGTCATTCTCAGGACGTGCTAACATCGGCAATTATATGTTTGATAACGTAAATGCCGAAAATGGCGTATATGAACGTCTCTATCGTCCTGAAGGCCCCTATCTGGCTAATATTGTTCCGGCAGTATATGATGTCGATTTCACTTCGCCGCAATACTTGTCAGATTACTACATTAAGAATGCTTCCTTCTTTAAGATGGATTATATAGCTCTGAGTTACCTGGTAGGCAATTTGTATAAAAATACGGCTAATCTCAGACTTTCATTCACAGTTAACAATGCATTTACCATCACGAAATATGAAGGAATAGATCCTGAAATATTCAGTGGTATCGATAACAGGGTATATCCCAGGCCAAGGGTATTTGCACTCGGTGTAAACGTATTATTCTAACATTTAACCCTTCACGAACATGAAAAGAATACTCAATATAACTCTCTTCATTGCCGGGATTGTACTGTTTACAGCTTCCTGTACCAAGGATTTGAACACAGTACCCATCGACCCGGACCAAATCACCTCAGCGGCAGTATATGAAGATCCTGCTTCCTATAAAATGGTTCTTGCGAAACTTTATTCCGGATTATCAGTGACTGGCCAGCAGGGCGCTGCCGGCAATCCTGATGTAGAAGGGATCGATGAAGGATTCGGAGAATACCTTCGCGCTTACTGGTATCACCAGGAACTTACTACCGACGAAGCGGTTCTTGGCTGGAATGACCAGACAATCAAGGATTTTCATTGGCAGAAATGGGGTACAAGTGACGTTTTTGTTGCCGCTATGTATTACCGCATCTTCGCGCAGATTTCGTTCTGCAACGAGTATATCCGTGAAACATCCGATGCTAAACTCGATGAACGCGGAGTCACAGGTACCCTGCGTACTGATATCGGTTTCTACCGCGCTGAAGCCCGCTTCTTAAGAGCCCTCAGCTACTATCATGCACTTGATCTTTTTGGCAGCACTCCCTTCGTTACTGAAAATGATGGCGTTGGTAAATTTTTCCCTGTTCAGAAAAGCCGCGCTGAACTCTTCAACTATGTTGAGAGTGAACTGCTGGCCATTGAACCACTGCTGAAAGATGCAAAAACCAACGAATACGGCCGTGCCGATAAGGCTGCTGCTGATTTCCTCCTGGCTAAGCTGTATCTGAATGCCGAAGTTTATACCGGAACTGCCAAGTACACTGAATGTATTACTTATGCCAATAAGGTTATCAATTCAGGATATATACTTGACCCGAGTTACGAAAACATTTTCAAAGCTGATAACAACAACAGCCCTGAAATTATTTTCCCGGTTACATTTGACGGCCTCAGGACCCGTACCTGGGGAGGAACAACCTTTATTGTTCATGCTGCCATAGGCGGAAGCATGCCTCCCGCCGATTTTGGAGTTGCAGGCGGATGGGGTGGTATCCGCACTACCAGCGCTTTGATTGATAAATTTGCCGGTTCGGTTAGCAAGCGCATTTCGCCAATTCCGCATCCCAGGAAAGCTGCTTATCCTTTGCTGAATTGCCCGGGATCATACCAGGGTTGGGACCCAGCCAAAGAAACCACTGTGCTGGCATCGGTCAACGGTGACGGACGCTATGAAGGTTATCTCTACTTCGCTGATGGTGGCACACAATTCAAATTCGCCAAGGGATCATGGGATCATAACTGGGGCGATGATGGTGGAGACGGAACACTCGAACCCAATGGCGCCAATATTCAGGTGGCTGATGCCGGTTACTACAAAGTGAATGTTGACACGAATACCTTCACTTACACCATCATGAAAACCGACTGGGGTGTTATCGGCTCGGCTACTGCTGACGGCTGGAACTCCGATCAGAATATGACATACGTTCCAAATGCCGACAACAACCAGGCCGGTGTATGGACAGCCACTCTTTCGCTTACTGCCGGTGAGATAAAGTTCCGCGCCAATGATGGCTGGGACCTTAATTATGGTGATAATGGCAATAATGGCATTCTTGACGGAGGCGGCGATGATATTCCGATTCCTGAAGCAGGTGACTATGTCATAACACTGAAACTCGGCGCTCCCGACTATACTTACACCATTGAACGCCTGAGCATTGACGGTCGTGCCATGTTCTGGACTGCCGGCCAAACCCTGGAGATCAACGACATTGCATCGTTTACCGATGGTTATGCCGTTACCAAGTGGAAGAATGTCACCAGCACCGGAGCTGCCGGATCAGATAATACATATGTAGATACCGACTTCCCCATGTTCCGCCTTGCCGATGCTTACCTGATGTATGCTGAAGCCGTATTGCGCGGCGGCAGCGGCGGCGATGCCGGTACAGCTCTCACCCTGGTGAACGCCTTACGTACCAGGGCATACGGCGACACTCACGGCAATATTGCTGCCAGCGATCTTACACTTAACTTTATCCTCGATGAGCGCGCCCGTGAACTCTATTGGGAATGCACCCGCCGTACCGACCTCGTTCGTTTTGGCCAATTTACCAACGGAGATTATGTATGGCCATGGAAAGGCTATGTAAAAGAAGGAGCAGCAACCGATGCACATTACAACATCTTCCCGCTTCCGTCATCAGATGTTTCGGCAAACCCGAACTTAACCCAGAATCCAGGTTATTAATTCTGTAAAAACAATTGAAAATGAGAAAGATATCATTCCTTTTAACTTTAATAGCCGGTGTCTTCATCTTTTTCGGATGTGAGAAAGATGCAGAGAAGATTACCATCAGCGCCAACCCGTCGGTACCTGCATTCCAGGGATTTACCGACAACCAGAGCACTGTTCTGCTGCTGGCTGATGCTTCCACACCAATCACTTACACCTGGTCAAAAGCCGATTTTGGTTTCCAGGCAGCAACCACCTATGCCATCCAGATGGCAAAGCAGGGAACCAGCTTTGCTGATGCGGTTACCGTAGCTACAACAACCAACGCTGTAACTGCCACGATCACAACCAACGATCTGAACAACAAGATCCTGGCCATGCAGGTCAATCCTGACGATCCTGTGGCAACAGCCGTTGAATGGAGAGTAAAGGCCACCATCAACCCTGACATTGATCCGATTTATTCATCCGTGATCACTCAAACCATCACTCCGTTCTATATTCCTATCGTTTACCCGAGATTATTTGTTCCGGGGAATTACCAGGGATGGAATCCGGGTGACTCAACAACATGCATCTTCTCGCTTAAATCAAACAACATCTATGAAGGATATGTGTGGTTTGGCGTTGATAACGCCATGTTTAAATACTGCGAACAGCCCAACTGGGATGTTAACTGGGGTGACAACGGCAATGACGGCACTCTTGAAAGCGGTGGCTCCGACATACCTGCTGCCGCTCCTGCCGGATTGTACAAACTAAACGTGGACCTTGTCACCAAAACTCACTCCTTTATGAGGACTGACTGGGGACTCGTCGGATCGGCAACTCCCGGTGGATGGGACAGCGACCAGAACATGACTTATGACCCGGCAACAAGGACCCTGGTAATTACCCTCGACCTGGTAGCCGGTGAAATCAAGTTCAGGGCAAACGATGCATGGGATCTGAATTATGGTGACGACGGCGCCAATGGTTCTCTTGAACCGGGCGGTACTAACATTGCCATAGCTGAATCAGGTAACTACACCATTACCCTCGATTTCAACAAACCTATCTACAAGTATAAGATTAAGAAAAACTAATCTTATACCGCTCTTCAAAACGGGGGCTGGAACCTCTTGGTTTCAGCCCCTTTTTTCAAAAAGCGGATCATTAAACCGCTGATACGCCGTCTCTTAATTCACTGTTGTTTCATAATTCATTATGGATCATATCCGTAATTTGCTCTTACAGTACTGGGAACTGCTCTACCCCGACGCTCCTCAATCGCTGCTCAGCAACTTCCTGCATTCGGTGGATGTTTACCGCAACAACGCCAAAGATACCGGCCCCGAAACCGATTGGTATAAGGACGCCATTGTTTATTCCCTGTATGTCGATCTTTTTAACCATGATTTCCAGGGATTAATCAGTAAACTCGATTACATCGAATCGCTGGGAGTAAATTGCCTCTGGTTGTTGCCTGTGCTCGATTCACCCATGCGTGACGCCGGTTTCGACATCAGCGATTATTATAATGTACGCCGTGAACTGACCGGTAACAGCACTGTTGACAGGACAAAGGTTTTCGATCATTTCCTGGCCGAAGCGCATAAGCGTGGGATACGGGTAATTTTTGACATTGCCGTCAACCATATTTCCGATCAACATCCGTGGTTTAGGGAAGCAGTTAAAAGCAAGACGAATCCATACCGCGAATTCTTTATATGGAGCGACAATGCCGATGAATACAAAGATGCGCGGATCATATTTAAAGGTATTGAGAAATCGAATTGGGAAAAAAGCGGCGACCAATACTATTTTCACCGTTTCTTCAATTTCCAGCCTGACCTGAACTATAAGAACCCTGAGGTGCTTTTCGCCATGTGCCGTCATCTGCTTTACTGGCAAAACCGCGGTATCGATGGGTTCAGGGCTGATGCTATCCCATACATCTGGAAAGAACAAGGTACTGCCTGCGAAAATCATCCCCTCACACATGTGGTTGTAAAATTTTTCAGGGCAATACTTGATTACATCCGGCCCGGTACCCTTTTGCTTGCCGAAGCCTGCCAGACTCCCTTTAAGGTTGTTCAGTATATGGGTGATGGTGATGAATGCCATGCTGCATATCACTTCCCGCTTATGCCGCGCATCTACAAGGCTATAGCCATGCAAAACGGCAAGCCAGTTGAGGAAATTCTCGGCCCTGATGTTACTCCGGGCTTGCCTTCCATGGGACAATGGTTTACCTTCCTTCGTTGCCATGATGAACTCAGCCTCGAACTCGTTTATGTAACCGAGGCAGAAAGAAAGTTCATCCACGAAAGTTATTGCCATAACCCTAAATGGGACTTCCGCCTGGGAGAAGGCATTGCCGCGCGCCTTTCGGAACTCATGCAGCGCAATCCGCAGAAAATACTGCTGGCATATTCTGTAATGCTCACCTTGCCTGGTACTCCGGTGATATATTACGGCGATGAATTTGGCAAGCTGAACGATGAGGACTATTACAACGAAATGATCAAACTCGTTGGCAAAGATGACACCCGCTTTCTTGGCCGCGGCAAAATTGACTGGCCTTCGCTGGAATCAGACCTGAAAGATCCGGGAAGTATAAGCAGCCGGGTTTTTTACCCGTTAAAACAAATGCTTACAATCAGGAGGCATTACAAAGCTTTCGGCCGGGGAACCATTAAATTCACCGACCTGCCCGGAGCACAACCTGGTAGCCTGCTCGCATATTACCGTCAGGATGAAAAAAACAAACTCCTTGTTATTCATAACATGACGGATCATGCAGTTGCCTTTGACCTGCCTGATGGTATTAACAACAGCAACGACCTGTTAAATAAACCATTGACCGCAGAAATTGAACCTCTTGGTTTCAGGTGGGTGGAGGTTAATAGTGAATAATGAATAATGAATAATGAATAGTGAATGGTTAATGCCTGTCTGCCTGGCGCAAGCCTGCGGTGGCAGGCAGGGTTAATGATCTTACCTTTCTTTCAGGCAATCGTGATAGCTTATTTCCTAATAACTATTTCCCCAATAACCATTAACTTTTTGTCTAACAATCACCTCTGAGCACTGAGTATATCAAAGTGTCGAAGGGTCACACTCTCGATCCCGATAGCTATCAGGACTCAAACTTTCAAACTCTGCCATGGCAACTCTCAACTTTGAATCCGTAATTTTTGATCTCGACGGTGTGATCACCACAACTGCCCTCGTCCATGGCCATGCCTGGAAGCAAATGTTTGATGAGTACCTGCACGACCGTGAAAAACGGTTTGGCGAACCATTCAGGGAATTCACCCACGAAGCTGACTACCTTCCTTACGTGGATGGCAAACCCCGCTACGACGGGGTGAAATCATTCCTGGCTTCACGCGGCATCGAAATTCCATTTGGTGATCCTTCGGATGAACCGGGAAAAGAAACCGTATGCGGCTTAGGCAACCGGAAAAACATGGCTTTCAACGAAGTGCTTGAACGCGAAGGGGTGCAGGTTTACGATTCCACCGTGAAGTTTATGCTCAGCCTGAAAGAAAACGACATCCATATCGGCGTGGCTTCTTCGAGCAAAAATTGTTACACTGTGCTGAAATCAGCCGGTTTGCTTGACCTGATCGAAACCCGGGTCG
>DAONEL010000054.1:0-2901 GCA_035403045.1 Bacteroidales bacterium | reverse complement strand
TGTTACACTGTGCTGAAATCAGCCGGTTTGCTTGACCTGATCGAAACCCGGGTCGACGGGGTTGTTTCGGCCGAACTTGGCCTGAATGGCAAACCTGAGCCTGACATTTTTGTCACTGCATGCAATAACCTCAAATGCCATCCCGCAAAGAGCGTTGTGGTTGAAGATGCCGTGTCGGGAGTTGCTGCCGGCCGCAAAGGAAACTTCGGGCTTGTCATAGGTATTGCCCGCGAGAACAACAGCGCCGAACTCTATGCCAATGGAGCCGACATCGTGGTAAAGGACATGGAAGAGATAGATATTGAGGCCATCAGCACATGGTTTGAAGAAGGCATGGAAGATGATAGCTGGAGTATAACTTACCATACCTATGAGCCTGCTAAGGAAAAAACACGGGAAGCATTGCTGGCCGTCGGAAACGGCTATTTCGGAACCCGCGGCGCCATGGAAGAAACCCGGGCCGGCTCGTCGCACTACCCGGGAACCTATGTCGCCGGGCTTTACAACCGCCTGATCACCCCAATATCAGGTAAAGACATTGAGAATGAAGATTTCGTAAATATCCCCAACTGGCTTCCGGTAACTTTCAGGATCAATGATGGAGAATGGACAGATCCTGACTCCTGTGAAGTAACCTATATCGAACGTCATCTCGACTTCCGCACAGGCCTCTTTAGCAGGCACATCGAAGTTCGTGACAAACTGGGTAACGAAACGCTGATTATCAGCGACAGGCTGGCCTCCATGAGCGAACGTCACCTGGCGGCCCTGCGTTACACGCTGATCCCGTTAAACTATTCAGGCAATATTACCATCAAAACCGGAATCGACGGCGCTATTATCAATGCCGGGGTCGATCGGTATAAGAGCCTGAACCAAAAACATTTAAAGCCGGTTGAGCAAAAAGCAGAAGGTAATCTGCAGCAGTTGCTTGTTGAAACAACCCAATCGCGGATAAGAATCGCGGTATCATCTGTCAGCCAGTTTTTCTCCGATCTTTCCCCAAAAGGTTACCTGCCCGAATGCCAAACCGAACCCGGCGCGGTTTACGGTGAGACCACTTTTGCTGTCGAACAGGGAAACCTCTATTCAATGGTAAAGAAGGTTGCTATATACACTTCCAAGCCCGACGATGTTACCGATCCGCTTGCCGAATCACTCAAAGCCATCAGCCAGGCGCCTGATTTTGAGATGATGCTCGATGAAAATGCAAAAGCATGGTCATCCATCTGGCAAATGATTGACATCAAAATCACAGGGGACCGTTTTGCACAGAAGCTTATCAGGCTGCATCTCTATCACCTCATGGTCTCCATGTCGCCAAACAACGCGAATATTGATGCCAGCATCACGGCACGCGGACTTCACGGGGAGGCATACCGCGGGCATATTTTCTGGGATGAGCTTTTCATCCTTCCTCTTTACGATCTTCAGTTGCCCGAAGTAGCCAAATCCATGCTTATGTACCGCTATAAGCGGCTTGACCAGGCCCGGGCTTACGCCAGGGAATACGGTTACCGGGGAGCCATGTTTCCCTGGCAGAGCGGCTCCGACGGCAGGGAAGAAACACAAATCATACACCTCAACCCGCTTAACGGGCAGTGGGACCCTGACCACAGTTCGCTGCAGCGTCATGTTTCGCTGGCTATAGCCTACAACATCTGGCAGTATTTCTCGGTAACACTCGATGCCGGTTTCATGCAGCAATACGGTGCCGAAATGTACTTCGAAATATGCAGGTTCTGGGCAAGCAAATCGGAATGGAATGAGAAAACCGGCCGTTACGACATCCATAAAGTGATGGGGCCTGATGAATTTCATGAACAATATCCTGACGCACAGGAAGGCGGGCTCACCAACAACGCCTACACCAACCTGATGGCCGCCTGGATGTTCTCAAAGGTTGAAACAATCAGGGAAATTCTTGGAAATGAGGAGATAAAACGGTTACAGAACATTATTCATCTCGGAGATGAGGAACTGGGTCTTTGGAATGACATTTCGCGAAAGCTGGCAATACCCCTCAGCAACGATGGCATCATCGCCCAGTATGAAGGCTACTTCGACCTGAAAGAGCTGGATTGGGATTATTACAAGGCCAAATACGGCAACATTTACCGCATGGACCGCATCCTGAAGTCAGAAGGGCTTACGCCGGACGCCTTCAAGGTTTCGAAACAGGCAGACGCGCTCATGACCTTCTATAATCTTGACAAAGAAACTGTTGACGGCATCCTGGCCAACCTTGGTTATACATTGCCTGACGATTACCTGGAGAAAAATCTCGAATATTACTTCAAACGCACTTCGCATGGCAGTACGCTCAGCCGCATTGTTCACTCGAAGCTGGCTGCCCTTGCCGGCAACCACGCCATGAGCTGGGAACTCTACAGCGATGCGCTGGCCAGCGATTATGTTGACATACAGGGAGGGACCACCGCCGAAGGCATTCATGCAGGCGTAATGGCCGGTACAATCCTCATTGCCATCACAACCTATGCAGGCATTGATTTCGGGGGTGAAATACTGAAAATCAATCCGGCACTGCCGGCAAGCTGGCAGAACATCGGATTTGGTTTAACTTTCAGGGGAGTAAACTACCATTTCGAAGTAAATCACGATTCTCTCTCTATCAAAACCAACGGAAATGCCGTAGTCGAAGTCAACGGAGAAAAGCATCAGCTTTTAGCTGATAAAACTATGATCCTGGACATTAGCAGGTAGAGAAGGAAATGATAAATGACAATTAACAAACGCTAAATAATAAAGTAAGATGCTTGGAGATGTTCTGTTAATCACCGAAAAGCACCAGAAAGCCGGTGACATCATCATAGAAAAAATCCTTACGGAACGTAAGCCCAAAATGATCATCGGTATTTCCGGTGAATCGGGTTCCGGCAA
>DAONEL010000053.1:0-18046 GCA_035403045.1 Bacteroidales bacterium | reverse complement strand
ACGCTCAGGAGTTATCCCATGTCGATAGCGGCTCATATTCTCGGTTACATTGGTGAAGTTACTCCTGCACAGGTCGAAAAAAACACCTATTACAAGCAGGGTGATTACATTGGTATAAGCGGTATTGAACGCTCATACGAAGAGCAGTTGCGCGGTATCAAGGGGATGAAGATCAGGATGGTGGATGTTTTTAACCGCGATGTCGGGAGTTTCCAGAAAGGGCGTTATGACACTGCCGCCGTGATGGGCCAGGACCTTTACACCGGCCTCGACGCCGAGTTGCAGCAATATGGCGAACTGCTTATGAAGAACAAGCGCGGCAGTATTGTCGCCGTTGAACCATCAACCGGTGAAATCCTTTGTTTTCTTTCCAGTCCGGGGTATGACCCCAACCTGCTTGTTGGAAGAGTAAGAGGAAAAAATTTCCAGATGCTTAATGAGGATCCCGTGAAACCCTTGCTTAACAGGGCCATCATGGGCCAGTATCCCCCGGGATCAACATTTAAAATGGCCAACGACATGATTGGACTGCAGGAAGGGGTTATCTCAGCCGAAACACGATTTTCGTGCCAGGGCCCGGGATCATCTCCTATACGTTGTACCCACTTTCACCAATCACCCCTTGATGTTTACGTCGCCATACAGCAGTCATGCAACCCTTTTCACTGGCAGGTATTCAGGGCTATTATGAATGACCCGGATTATAAAACGGTGAAGGATCGTTACGACGTTTGGCGCAACCACCTGCTGAGTATGGGCTTCGGGAGGAAACTCAATACTGACCTGTCCTTCGAATTAAAAGGCAACCTCCCGCCCTCAGATGCCTTTGACAAGATTTACGGTAGTGGCCATTGGAATGCTATGACCATCAGATCGTTATCAATTGGACAGGGTGAAATACTTGCCACGCCATTGCAGCTTGTGAATTATTCGGCAATGGTTGCCAACGGTGGATGGTTTTACCCGCCACATGTGGTTAAGGCTGTTGGTAATGAAAAAAATCACACGGCTTTTACAAATAAGCGGAATGTTGTGACCATCAATCCTGAATATGTTGAAGTCATCCGCAAAGGAATGGCTGAAGTTGTTGAGAGCGGCACAGCACGCTCAATAAAGATCGACAGTATTCCGATGGCCGGAAAAACAGGAACTGCCGACAATCCTCATGGCAAACCACATTCAGTATTTGTCGGATTTGCTCCCGTTGACAATCCGAAAATTGCTATCTGCGTAATAGTAGAAAATGCAGGTTTTGGCGCAACATATGCCGCCCCCATAGCATCGCTCATGGTTGAAAAATATATTACCCGCAAAGTAAAAAGAACCGACCTGGAAGAACGGATGATCAGTTTTAACCTGCTTAACAATTGAAACAGGAAAAGGGCATATTCAAAAACATCGACAGGGGGTTGGTTATAATCTACCTGGTTCTCGTGTTGCTGGGCTGGCTTAACATTTACGCAGCCGTTTACGACGAATCGCACTCGAGCATACTGGACATGTCGCAGAGTTACGGCAAACAGGCCATGTGGATACTTACAGGTTTTGTACTGGCTTTGCTGGTATTGCTTACGGATGTCAAATTCTTCACGGCCTTTGCTTATGTGATTTATGGAGTAATGATTGTTCTCCTCCTGGCCGTGCTGGCTGTCGGACATGAGACAGCCGGTTCAAAATCGTGGTTTCACATTGGTTCATTCGCACTACAGCCGGCTGAATTTGCCAAGTTTGCTACCAACCTCGCTGTGGCCCGGTACCTTAGTGCTCTTGATTTCGATGACAAGAAAATGCGTTCGCGCATTGTGCCGCTTATCTTTATCGCTATTCCAATGCTGCTCATATTGCTGCAAAATGATACAGGCTCAGCCATAGTTTACCTTTCGTTTGCCCTTGTACTCTACCGGCAGGGGATGCCCGGAAATATCCTGATGGTGGGAGTTGTGGCTGTCGTCCTGGCCATTGCGGCGCTCATGTTCAATAAATTCTGGGTAATTGGCAGCCTGTTGGTGGTTGCAGCCGGTATGCTGCTTTTTATCCGCCGCAACAGGAGTAATATCCTGAAACTTGCGGGACTGGTAATTATCGCTGCGGCATTCGTTTTCACCATCAATTTTGCTGTCGAACATGTGCTGCAGCCTCATCAGAAAACACGTATCAATGTGCTGCTGGGCAAAGAAGTCGACCTGAAGGGAGCCGGTTATAATGTTAACCAATCAAAAATTGCCATCGGTTCCGGAGGCTTCTGGGGGAAAGGATTCCTGAAAGGCACACAGACCAAGTTTAATTTTGTACCCGAGCAGAGTACCGATTTTATTTTCTGCACAGTAGGAGAGGAGTGGGGATTTATAGGCTCATCGCTTGTGCTGGGGCTTTTCATCTACCTCTGTATCAGGATTGTAATTATTGCCGAGCGACAACGCTCGGAATTCAGCCGCGTGTATGGTTATGGAGTGGCGTCAATTATTTTCTTTCATGTCTTTGTGAATATCGGCATGACCATAGGCCTGATACCGGTTATCGGTATTCCGCTGCCATTCCTCAGTTATGGCGGGTCCTCACTCTGGGCTTTCACCATACTGCTCTTTATTTTTATCAAACAGGATTCAAACAGGCTGCAACTGGTATAAAAATATCTCTTGAGCACTGTGTGACTGTCAGGTTATTTCTGCCGGGCAGCAGAAAATGCTTGTTAATTTTCTGTTTATATAACCTGATTCAGGCGGCTGGCATACCAATATCAGCTTGCGGCTGATAAAGGACTTTTCGTGATGATTCGTGCCAGGTAATTCGTGCTTTTCGTGGAGATTATAAATGATGGTTCCGCAGCCTTCCTTATACCGTAATTTATGCCCGGCCTTCAAAACAAAACAGGCTGCCATTGCTGACAGCCTGCGAATAATAGCTTTGAGCCAGATGTTTAGTAGAAGAGCGGACGGCTGTCTTTAATGTTGGCTTTCTTTTCCAGGATACTGGATATAGAATTGATTCGTCCCTGGAACATCATCGACATCTGTCGTTTCTGATTCTCGAAGTCCTTGGTGGCAGGTGCTGATTTAACATCATTTACCACAAACATGTAAACGGCTTGTTCACCCTGAACCGGGCCTGAAAGCTGGGCTTTGGGAGCCGAGAATATGTCCCCGGTGAGTTTTGGCTCATGTCCGTAGTTCGGAACATTGGCGCTGGCAAATGAAACGTCAACAGTGTCAACGGTGGCTGTGTAAACTGAACCTACCTTGGTAATGTCTTTGTTTCCGGCAAGTTGCTTATTGAGTTTTTCAATGATTGTTTCAGCTTTTTTCTCACGCAACACAAGTGATTTAATAGGGTCTTTGAGTATTTCGAGGGGCACATATCCTTTTTCAACAGTATTTTTCAGGGTTGCAACCACATAGCTTCCGTCGGTGTCGAATACGTTTGAAACGTTTCCTTTTTTGGTTTCGGCGTTAAATGCCCACCGAACAACTTCACGTGCATTGGTAACACCCGGAATCGTGTTGCCCATAGCATCGAGCCGTTCGGCTTTACGCATATCAAGGCCTTTATCTTTTACTGTTTTCTCAAACTTTTCAAGGGTATTGTTCTGTGCGGCAAATTCGCTTGCCTGGTTGTATATGGCTTCAAAAGTCTTGGCACTTGCTTCAATACGGCGGTCAACAGAAGCGTAGCGGATTTTCAGTGAAGGATCCTTCTTTCCGGTGATCTTAATGATATGGTAACCAAAAGCAGTTTCCACCTTTTTAATATCGCCGATATTACCGTTAAGCACAGCAGTGTTGAACTCAGGAACCATGGCTCCGTCGGCAAACCAGCCAAGGTCGCCCTGTTTCTTCTTCGAGAATTCGTCGTCAGAGATAGAGCCTCCCAGTGCTTCGAACATCTGGGGATTAGCTTTCACAACATTAAGAACGCTGTCGGCCAGTTTTTCAGCACGTTCCTTGCTGCGGGTGGCTTTCTGAACCTGCGAACCGGCATAAGAGATGAGGATATGGCTTGCTTTGAGTGAATCGGGACGTGACAGGCGATCAGTGACCTTGAAGAGGCGGTACATGTTGTTATCGTTTAGCGGGCCTATAACGGTGCCTAACGGTGCGCTGAACAGCAATGAATCAATATTCTGCCCAAGTGTTCCGCGTTTGTGCCATGTGCTGTCATAACGATTATCGGAAGAGGAACCGACAAAAGCAGCATTGTCAGTGGTTTGTTCAAATTCAGTGCGCAGTTTCATCATTTCTTCTTCCAATGCTTTTAAATCAACATCAGAAGGTTTTATGCCGAAAATCACGTACTCAATATCCCTTGCAGGTTGTTCCTGTTCAAATTTGTACTTGTTCTCGTTGTAATACTTTTCATAATCAGCATCGGTGAGCTTCACTGCACTGTCGGAGATCACATTATATCTTACGCCGGTTACCAGGCAAGATGCCATGGCATTGGATTCGTCGTAATTGCGTTTTGCAAAAGCCGTGGGAACATAAAATCCTTTGGTGATAAGGCTGTTGTACTTGGTGGTGAGGCGATCGTTTTTGATTGCTTTTTCCATCATCAGGTAACGCTGTTTCATTTCAGGCGATACCATCTGCTCGTTATCAAGGTTTTGAAGGAAATTATTGACCGCTTTCTGGTCAAATTTCCCGGTATTAGGATCTGTAAAACTCTGAACGATATATTGATGAGGATTTTTTCCGCGGATGAGGTCATCGAGTTCATCAACACCCACTGTAACGCCAAGTTCATCCTGCTGCTTGCCCATGATAATGTCATTCACCATCTGGTTCCAGGTCGACTGGCGTACCTGGTAGTTTTCTTCCTGCGAAAGATTATCCTTTTTGCTGTTGATCTTTTGTATTTCAGTGTTTTCTTCAACTTTTTTGTTGAAATCAATGACGGAGATCTTTTCACCGGCAACAACACCTATTGTATTGGTATGCTTTGCACTGCGGCGCGAAAAGTCGCTGACAACGAACAACAACAGAGCAATACCAATTATCAGTACAAGCAGCCAGTAGTGTTTTCGAATTCTTCCAATGATAGCCATGTTTCTGTATTTTAATAGTTTCCGTAAAAGAGGTGCAAATTTACAATAAATACCGAAGCGTAAAAATAAAATTTAGCAGTATTGTTTACCGATTGGCATTCTGAACCGCTTATTAATGAATTAATTATGAACCAGGAGACTGTGTTAACCCTGCCGGCAGCGAAGTCTATTCGCCGATTTTGAGCAAAACCTGTTCAATACGCGTGTCGCCGGCATCAGTGATCGTGAAAATAAACCGGCCATACCTTATCTGGTCATTTTTGCCGGGAATACTATGGTGGACATGAATTATAAGTCCCGCAAGTGTTTCATATTCATCGGATTCCGGAAGGTCAAGGCCATAGGTGGTATTGAGGTAATCGATCTCGAGCCGGGCTGAGAACAGGTATTCCGAATCGCTTATCTTTTTTTCAATGTGGTCATCCACATCATATTCGTCTTCAATTTCACCAAAAATCTCCTCTATCAGGTCTTCGGTGGTCACCATGCCTGCCGTTCCCCCGAACTCGTCAACAATCACAGCTACGCTGCGGTGCTGGCTGATGAACATATCAAGCACTTTGTTTGCTGTCATTGTTTCGGGCACAATGATCACCGGCCTGAGTACATCTTTTATGGATGTCGGGTTACAGAACAGGTCATACAGATGCGAGTACCCGATAATATTGTCGATGGTGCTGCTGTAAACAGGTATTTTTGAGTGCCCCGACCCGATAAACAGCGCCCGGAGTTCTTCGATACCTGCGCTGTCGTCAATTGCTATGATTTCATTCCTTGGCACCATGCATTCCCTGAGCTTGGTTGTATGAAAATCCATCATATTCTGTATCATCTGAATTTCCTGCTCCGTCTCATTTTCCTTTCCGGCAGGAGGGGCAAAATCACGGATATACTCATCGAGGTCGATGGCAGAAAACTGGTAGCCTGTGCTTCCTGTCTTCAACCCGGCCACTTTGTTCAGGAAAAATTCGGAAATGGCGATGAATATATACATCACCGGGTACAGGATCATGTATAGAATGTAGAGCGGTACCGCAAGCACGGTGAGCCATCCGTTGGGATTGAGCCTGAAAAGGACCTTCGGCAGAAACTCAGCCACAATAAGGATGAGCAGTGTTGACAGTATTGTTTGAAGCAGCAGTAGCAGCCATTCTGAATGCATGATGCCGGGAAGATAGTTTTGGAACACTCCCATGAGAATGGCTGAAATAGAGAAGCCATAAATGACCAGCGCAATGTTATTCCCCAGCAGCATTGCACCGATAAACCTTGAAGGCTGCTGAATAAAGCCGGCAATTATTCTTCCGGGAATGAGGCCCTTGCCTTTGTCAAGTTCGATTTTGAGCTTGTTGGCAGTAACAAAGGCTATCTCAACCCCTGAGAAAAACCCCGAGGCCAGCAACATCAATCCAACTACCAGATAATCGTTCACAGAGGAAAACTGAAATTCAAAAATACGGAATCCGTATTAAACTGGTAAGCCCCAAACAGTTTTGTTACGGTTTAACCTTAATAAAGTCCTGATGAGCATTATTTCTTCTCGCTCACGTAAATGGTACCGGTCACATTGCGTATTACCCAATTGTCAAACAACTCATCCGATTCCATCCCTTTACCGTGAACAATCTTGTCAACCTGGGTAATTTTAACGAATTCATCGGTATAAACTTTTCGCCTGTTCTGATCCCAGGTGAGTTTTTCGGTATTGAGTTGCTCACGTTTGTTGAAATTCCGTATTACCACGTCATTGCGGGCTTCCATAACATTGCGGCTGTCGTAGCTTACTCCGTAACCTGCCGTGAGTTCCGACTTGGGCTTCATCAACGAGTCGAAAAAAACAATATGCACGCCATGGGGAAATTCAGTGTACGGATCCTTGCCTTCGAATGCCCGCAGCAATGGTGCCGTGAGTTCCAGGGTTATCATTCCCTTTTCGCTTTGAGTTACACGGATATTTTTCACGGTCATGGCAGGCATGGTATCTGCTTTCGTGAGATTGATGATAGCCTGCGTATCTCTTTCGCATGAAAAAAGCATTGTTGCCGTAATGATGGCAACAATGCTCAAGGGGATTATTTTTGAAAAATATTTACTCACTCGTTATTTCGCCGGCAGGGAAATACTGCCTGCTGTTAGTCTGATGACCTTACAGTGGTTGATTCGCTGTACCAGCAATTCACCGAATAGCTTGATCCGGGTTTAATGTCGTTGAAGAAAAGCCTTTCTTTGAGCGGGAACTGCCTTGAGTAAGTGGCAATTTTAGCATTGGCTTCTTCAGCCACAGTGGCGTCAACCTGTTTTGCCCTGTAATACTTATCAACGGCTGTCCAGTACCCGGCACGTTTTGCAATTTCATCGTCGCCGCAGCTGGGAGCAGTAATGGCATACATATCACCTATGAGTATATATGCTTTACCATCGTTTGGATTAATGGCCAGCGATTTCAGGCAGTACGAGCGGGCGGCACTGTAGTTCTTTGATTCGAAGGCTGTATAAGCCAGGTAGAAATATGCCATGGTTTTCTGCTGGTCTTCTATCATAGGGATAGCTTCGAGGAAGTACTCCGAGGCTTTGCTTTTTTCACCTTTTTTCAGGTACATACGCCCCATGAGGTAAGCTGATTCTCCGGTTGGTTTGGCTTTATGAAGATTTTCGGTAGCCATAAAGAACAGGTCGGAATCGGTGCAGTCTTTCTTGTCAAGCATGAAGGTGATCTTCTTGAGCAGAACTGTATCGTTGGGGGTTTCGTTGAATTTCTTGCTGTAGATCTTTATGAGCTGATCGCAGGTTGCATAAGGCTCAAATACGGCTTCGAGCAGTTGTTTTACATTGCCCCACTTGTCAAGGTCTTTGTCGCCGGCAAGATTTTCATCTGTAATGGCCGACAAATTATCGTAGGCAGAAGCAATTGAATCGGCAGGGAAACGGCCTGAACGAACCATGTTATCATTAAGCATGAAAAAGTTCGATACAACTACCGGGTCTGAATTTACGCCTTCAAGTTCGAGTGAATGGCGAAGCCCGCTGTAGATATTCATTGTATCAGTTGGACGGTAATTGAGCAGTTCCAGGTACTTGCGGCCCTCAACATAGCCCTGCCGGTTGAAATACTTGATACGCTGGTCATAAACCATCATGAGTGTATCGATATACTTGTCGCGTTTTGCTCCTTCTTTGGCGTTGTCGGCCATATAACCCATCATCTTTGCTCCGTCGATATACAGGTTCAGGCTGGCAATGGGGCAGTTGTTAAAAGCCCATCTCCAGTGCGGCAGTGCATCGATAAAATTCTGCTGTTTGTAAAACTCACGATACAGCGAGATGTGAGTTATGCACTGCACACTGTCGTTACCATATTTCGGCATCTTGGTGCCCTGTGCAAAAACCTGGCCAGTGGCTAAGATTACCACTGCTGCGATTGCCAGGAAAATTGAACGTCCCTTTTTCATTTTGCTAGGCTGTTTATGTTAGTTTAGTCATATTTGCGTTTCAGAAACCACCGGTCAAAAATGGATGCTCCCAAAGTGAACCTGAAGTAGTTTTCACGAATCAGGTTATTCTGTGTGGTCCCTCTTCCTCCCGCTTCAAAAGCAATGTTCAAAGTTGACCTTGTTTTCTTCATTGGTAATCCAAATCCAAAACTTATGCCAAACTCATTGATGCGGGTATCGTTTAAAAACAGGTATGTTTGATTGAACCTCACTCCGGCTCTGTAAGTGATTCGTTTCCAGTATTGTGAAATATCACTTGTTGACGGGCGGAACTGTCCTCCGGCATTCAGGATAAGGCTGTTTTTCAGCGAGTCGCTCTTGCCAAGGTAGGTGAAGTTGCTCCATTCCTGCCATTTCACATCGGCGCCTGCCATCCACCGGTCGCCGTTGCCGAACGAAAACCCACCGCCAACAGCCTGGGGAAGCTGTATAGTGCCTTTAGCACCTTCGGTATATTCAACGGTGTCCCTTATTTCATCAAGATCCGTTGAATAATCATGCTGGTACGAAACGGCTAGCTTATCACTTTTTCCGTTCAGTGACTGCCCGGGAGCATAGGTAGCGCCCAGTGTAAAGAAACGGCCGTTGCTGTAAGTGTGATTATACTGCAACCCGAAATCGGCATAAAACCCTCTTATTTTGGTCATTTCCGAAATACGGGCGTTGAAAACATTGGCAGAATCAGGGAAGGTAATATTGCGGGTTTTATTGATAGAACCGAAAATGAAGGAGTAATTGATGCCGGCTGACAAACCGCCGAACAGCTTAAATCCGTTTCCGAAATACATCTGGCTGAGGCCGCCATTGCCCTTGAATTCGAAACGGGTGTTCCCGAAGCCTTCTACCGTCTGATCATTATTTATGGTATATCCGACACTTGAGAACGGCAGCAGCCCGAAACTGGTTCTCCACCATCGTGTAACCGGGAATCCCATGGTTATGTAACCGATGGAAGCATAATTCGACGGCTGGCTGAGTGTGTCTGTCCTGAAAGTTGACATTTTACTGTAAAGTCCGCCGTCGAACAGGAAACTTACCGAATCAAAAACGGTGTATGAGGCCGGGTTTTGAGGATTGATGAACCATTGGTTGCGCAAGCCGGCATTTATGCCACCCATGGCCATGCTGAACTGGCTGTTGCCTGCATAAAGTTCACCGAGGCCATAACGCGAGTATGGTGATTTAATACTGGTCTGAGCCGGCAGTATAAACGGGCTGAGCGACAGGCTTATAAAAAGCCAGGAACTAAGGAAGATTGATTTTCGCAATGTTGTATTCCAGTATTATGTTAAGCCCCTCCAGTACAAGATTAGGGGCTGCAAAGGTCTTAATTTTAAGTTGTTTATCAAAGAAATAATGATTGCCGCCTGTTAAAATTACCTCAATTGACGGATATTTTTGGCGATACATGCCTGTTATTCCTTCAATTTCGCTCACAGTTCCGTTAATTACACCGGAGCGTATACTGTCGGTGGTGTTGGACCCCGTAAGGGGCGCGGGGCTTATATCGCTGATGAGCGGGAGTTTGCCGGTAAAGGCATTCAGCGCTTTAAAACGCATATCCAGCCCCGGTGATATACCGCCACCCATGTAGGTTTTGCCACCCAGAATAAGATCATACGTAATGGCAGTGCCGGCATCGACCACCAGCACATCGCAACCAGGGAACAGGTGACAGGCTGCAACGGCAGCGGCAATCCGGTCCTTCCCCAGGGTTTCTGGCGTTTCGTAAAGGTTTTTTATCGGCAGGGGCGTCGTTGCATCAAGGATGATGAGATAATATGCGGGTTTGAGAAAATCAATAATGGTTTTGTCAATGTCCTTAACGCTTGAAATGATGCAATGTGATATGGCCTGACCGGAGGTTATTTCTGTCAGATCTTCAGTGGCAAGTCTCTCAAAAGCTGAAAAGGTTTTGATTTTCCCGCCGTCAAAAACCGCAATTTTCGTGCGGGTATTACCGATATCAATAATAAGTTTCATAATGAGGAGATTGATGAAATCGTCAAGGTTAAAGTTACAAAATATAAACACGAATTTCAATGTGCTGAATAAACGTCAGGTTCACCGTTTGAGTGCATTTCTATGTTATTTAGAAATCATCTAAATTAAAGTCCGGTCAGTCATTTTAAAGGCTGAATGGCTGTTGATATGTAATTTTTTCTATTTTTGCACTCCCATACCGAAAGGGTGTCGTAGCTCAGTTGGTAGAGCAACGGACTGAAAATCCGTGTGTCACTGGTTCAATTCCAGTCGACACCACAAGGTTGAAAAGGATCTGAAGGTTTACTTCAGGTCCTTTTTTTATTTTTAAAGCATTACAATATTGTTTTTGAGGGCAAACTTTATCATCTCAACGGTACTCTTAAACTCATATTTCTGCATAATGTTGTTTTTGTGGGTTTCAACAGTTCTGATGCTGATGTTGAGTTTATCGGCAACTTCCTGGTTTGAATAACCTTCAACATAGAGCTTCAGGATTTCTTTTTCGCGTGGTGTCAGGGTGTACTTGGAACCTGCATCGGCCGGAATCCCTTTCTTAATGCCTGAAACCATGGATGATATGAGCTTCTTCGATACGCTGGAAGCATAGTATTCCGAGCCGGCGTGAATGGTCCTGATAGCATCGAGCAGCATTTCCTTGTTAGTATCCTGCTTTGGAAGAATACCTTTTGCGCCTGCCTGTATGGCATTAAAAATGTAATCGTCAGTTGTGTACATACTGAGTATCAGCACTTTGGTTTTCGATCCCATCTCCTTTAATTTCGCTGCAAGCTCAATTCCGGTCATGTCGGGCATTGAGATGTCGCTGATCACAACGTCGGGCGAAAGGGCTTTTATCTTTTCAAGCGCTACCAGGCCGTTTTCGGCACAGTCAAGGAATTCAATATCCTCTTCATCGAGGATCATCGTTCTGACGCCATCCCGTATAATCTGGTGATCATCAACGAATATGACCTTTATCTTTTCCATAATCTACTGTTGTTTGTTGATTTTGACCCTGATAGTTGTCCCTTTATCACGTATGCTTTCCACATCGAATGTACCATTCAGGAGAATGCTTCTTTCATGCATGTTGAATAAGCCTTTGCCAAGGCCCAGGTTATTCATGCTGAACTCAAATCCTTTACCGTTATCCTCAATGATGAGCACATAATGAGTTGTGGTTTCGGTGAGTTGTATAAGCAGTTGAGTTGCTTCTGCATGTTTGATGGTGTTTGCAATGGCTTCCTGCACAATGCGGTAAAGGTAGATTTTAGTCCGCTGGTCGATTCCGGAAAAGTCACCGAAGGCCGAGAAATCGATGTTGATCGATGAATTCTGCCTGATCTGGTTTGCCAGGTTTGCCAGGGCATTCTCGATGCTGAATTCCATCAGCCCGGAAGGAGCGAGGTCGTAGGATATCTTGCGCAGTTCCTCTATGGCGTCGGACAGCTGCTGCCTGAGGCTCGATAATTTGGCTTCATTATTCAGTTCATTCCGGTCGATCATATTATTCAGCGTCATCCTTATCGCGACAAGCTGCTGGGCAAGCCCGTCGTGGAGGTCGAGCGAAATCCGGTGCCTTTCCTGCTCCTGCCCGTCAAAAAGCGCCGTAATTCGTTTGGTCCTTTCATCGAGCAGCTCTGCCGTGTTTTTCTTGATATTTTCAATCATCTGATTAAAAGTGGTTGCCAGCAATCCGAACTCATTCTGCGACTGGAAATTTACCCTTGTGCTGAAATCCCCTTTCCCAATTCTTACAGCGGCATTTTTCATCTCCCTTATCGGTAATAATATATCGGTCGAAATCACCTGTGCGATTGAAAAAATGAGCATCAGGATGATTATTGAAATAAAGATGAGGTCGTTACGCAGGTTCTTAATGGGAGCCATGGCTTCGCTGTAATCTATTTCAGCCACTATCACATAGTTTTGCCCTTCAATATTGAGCTTGTCGAATGAGCTCAGACACAGAATCTTGCGATAATCGGGATTAACGGAATGCCCTTCACCCGATTTGAAAGCCTGCAATATGGCGCGAGTTTTCATTTGGCTGCCTTCTTTCAGATAGGAAGAGAAACGCGACCGGCTTTTTATCCTGAAATCATCGCCCACGATGTAAATATCCCCGCTTCTGCCCAGGCCTTTGGTTTGGTTTGTATCCAGCAGAATTTCGGTAATGGTGTCAAAATCAGCTTGCCTGCCGGTGGACTTAAGGGAGTTGAAATAGTTTTCGACCTGGGCTTTTTTGATTGACCTCACAGAGTTAAGCTGCTCAATAGCCCTCGACTGAAGTGCATTACGGGCTTTGAAATACGAGTAAAACCCCATGAATGAAAGGGATGACACTGCTACAAACAGGTAGAGATACATGAATTTTCGCACAATTGATTGATGCAGCATATCCGATGGATTGAAAACAAGGGCAAAATAAAAAAAGCTGACTGTTAATCAGTCAGCTTTACAATAATTTATTTCAGAATCATATAACACCCTCATCATAAGCCTTCTCACCATGCAGGCTTTCGTCGAGGCCAACTTTTTCGGCTTCCTCGTTCACTTTGACAGGAGTGATGATATTGATCACAATGAGCATAAGGTAAGTGAATACAAAAGCGTAGATGCTGGCGATGACAACGGCAACCAGTTGTTTCATAAAGAACGAACCGCCTCCGAAAAGAAGCCCGTCGGCTCCGGCAGGGTTTATCATTTTCGATGCAAAAACTCCCAGCAGGATTGTTCCGAATAAGCCCCCTACACCATGGACACCCCATACATCGAGTGCATCATCCCACTTCATCTTATTTTTAAACTGAACGGCAAGGTAGCACATAATACCGGCAGCAGCTCCTATGATAGGGGAAGCCCAGAGAGGAACAAAACCAGCGCATGGAGTAATGGTGGCAAGCCCCGCTATTGACCCTGTGAGCAGCCCGACAAATTTAGGCTTTCGCTCCCTTATCCATTCTACGGCCAGCCACGACATGGTTGCAAACGATGCAGCAATGTCGGTGTTGAGGAAGGCCAGAGAAGTGATATGGTCAACCTGCACCTCGCTACCGGCATTAAAACCGTACCATCCGAACCACAACAGTCCGCTGCCTATGGCTACAAGCGGTATGCTGTTAGGCGTGGAATTCTTATTCACCCTGGCCCCGACATAAAATACCGAAGCAAGTGCGGCAAAACCGGCTGTTGCATGAACGACTATACCACCGGCAAAGTCAATAACGCCCCACTGTGCAAGCAAACCGCCACCCCAAATCATATGGACAAACGGGTAATAAACCAGTATTTGCCAGACAGTGAGGAAAATAAAGTATGCCTTGAAATTGACCCTGTTGACAAATGCACCGGTAATAAGGGCAGGTGTGATGATGGCAAACATCATCTGGTAAGCGATAAAAACGATTTCAGGGATTTTGCCGTTGCCGGCCCAAAGCGTATCAATTGATATTCCTGATAAAAATGCTTTATCGAAATTTCCGATGATACCTCCTTCACCACCGCTGAAACACAGAGAGTACCCGAAGAATACCCATAAAACGGTTGTCCATCCCAGCGAAACGAAGCTCTGGATCATGATAGCCAGGATATTTCGTTTGGTTGCCAGCCCACCGTAAAAGAAAGCCAGCCCGGGGGTCATCAGCATGACCAGGCTCGTGGCAAGGAGCATGAAACCGGTGGAGCCGGTATCCAGAAGCCCTGCATTTAACAGAATTGCATTTACCATAGTAGTTAGTTTTTTATTGTTGAATTAAAAGGATCAGAAGGTGATGCCCATGGCTATGTAAACCTTCCCGAGTCCGGGATTGGCAGAAAGTGTGCATTGCATGGGTAATGAGAACTTGTCAGTGATTGCTACCGTTTTTGCTAATTTGACACCGAGGTTGATAATCCCGGCGTTTTCGTTGAGGTAATAACCTGTTTCTCCGGCACTTGAATCCGGATTATCAAGGGCGGCTCCGGCAAAAACATTGAGGTCGATGGCATCAATCTTTCTTTTATAACCAATCTCAACGTACTTCGACATAAACAGGTCGCCGCTGGCTTTGCGGGCATCGTTGCCATAGAAATTCATGGCAAATAAGGCGGTAAAGGGGAAATTCTCTGTGCCTGCAAACGAAGCAGTTGCTTCGAGCACATGTCCGGTGCTGTCAGAATTCCATTCGAAGTATTTATCACGGGCCCCCTGATTCAAACCCGGGAAGAAATAGTCGGTCACCATGATATTCACCATGCTTTTATAGGAATAGTTCAGGTATAGGTCAACCTCTTCGTTTGAGGTGCCGGCCACGCTGAAAGCACCCCATGTCCCAACTGATAGGGCATGGGTCTCATTCCCGAATTTTACACTGGCATACGGTTGTATGCTGGGGCTTTTGCCTCCCAGGTCAAGGCCTCTCCAGATGTACCTGTTGAACAGATCAACACCAAGCGAGAGTTGCTGAGATTTGACGGAAGCAAATGTGCAGAGCAGAAGTAATAGGATTGTGAACTTTTTCATAGGCTGATTCCTGGTTGCTGAAAGATATTGAGGTGCCAAATGTATTTTGCACCCGGGAATCAGGCAATAAAGGGATTTCTAAATTGAAAATACGTAAATCACGTAGGAAGCCTTGCTGCCCAACAGAGAAACCTGCTTTACATCAGGTTTTTGTGAACCTCAATCATGTGCAGTTCAAGGTCTGAAAGAATGAAAGGAATGGTCTTGACCGATTCGGGCGCGATGGGGAAAGCCGCCTGTATCCCCGGAATATCGCGGAGCAGGCGGGGAATGTCGTCAAAATGATTGTCGGGGGCATCACCTTTCACAATCAGGAAAAAATTGAAATTCTTCAGCGCAGGCAACATCAGCAGTTCGCCGTTACTGTTGGCTGCCAGGAAAAAGTCAGAACGCAGGTGCCGGTGGAAATGCCAGTACAACGGGAACCTGGCAATATGCTGCAATTTCTCAACATACACCGGCAGGTCTTCAATTGATTTCAGGTCGATGCCCAGCGCTTTATTCAGGAAATGGGCAATGCGGTAATCGCGCAAAGTGGTCGTAATGCCAAGGAGCAGATCGACAGGTTCATACGCGGGTTCAAGGAGTGATTTCCTGGCCATTTCCGGGTGAATAATTAATAAATCAGCGTATCGTGGTTTTATGCATAAGCAAGTTTCAGCATGTTGGTTTTCCCTGAAACATAGATAGGCGTGCTGGCAGCATAAACAATCAGGTCGCCCTGTTTGATCAGTCCGTCATTCTTAAGTTTTTCGGTCAGCGACTTAAGCGTTTTGCTGGTTGAGGTTACGATGTTATCGTAAAATATTCCTTTTATTCCCCAGAGGAGGTTGAGCGTGCAGAGCAGTTCATGATTGTTGGAAAAAATATACATATCCTGCCTGGGCCGCTGGCTGCTGATACGCCCTGCCGAATACCCGGTATGCGACATGGCAACAATAGCCCTGGCATTGGACTCGGAAGCCACGCTGCAGGCCGAGTAGAGTATGGCGTCGGAAATAAGCCTTCCTTTCTCGGTTTCGGGGATAATATGGCGCTTATCGTAGATGTTCTGAAACTGCTCCACTTCGCCGATGATTTTCTTCATGGTCATTACAACTTCCACGGGGAACATGCCCACGGAAGTTTCGCCGCTCAGCATAAGCGCATCGGCGCCATCGAGCACCGAATTGGCTACATCATTCACTTCGGCGCGGGTAGGGCGGATGTTTGATATCATGCCTTCCATCATCTGCGTGGCAATGATCACCGGTTTGGCGGCAGCAATGCATTTGTTTACGAGGGTTTTCTGTACGAGAGGGACCTGTTCCAGGGGCAATTCCACGCCCAGGTCGCCGCGGGCAACCATCACTCCGTCGGCTGCGGCTATTATTTCATCCATGTTTGCAACAGCTTCCGGCTTTTCAATCTTGGCAATGATCTTTGGCGAATATCCGTCCGTGATCCTTTTGGCTATTTCGTCCTTCAGGTGAAGTATGTCCTGCGCTTTGCGCACAAACGACAACGCGATCCAGTTCACCCTGTTTTGCAGTGCAAACTCAAGGTCGAGCAGGTCCTTTTCGGTGAGCGAGGGCATCGATACTTTCGTATTGGGCAGGTTAACCCCTTTTTTTGATGACAAGATACCGCCATGTATCACTTGGGCTTTCACCTCGTCGGTGCCGTTGGTTTCGAGAACGCGCATCAGCAGTTTGCCGTCATCAAGTATAATGTCTTCACCGGGCTTTACATCGGCGGCAAAATCGGGATAGGTTATATACAGGCGATCGGCGGTGCAGATGGTTTCCCTGTTGGTGAAAACCAGCTTATGGCCTTCGGGCAGTTGTGCCTGGCCGTTTTCCATCATCCCGATCCTGATCTTTGGCCCCTGGAGGTCGGCCAGTATGGCAGTGTGAAGGCCCAGTTCAGCGTTGAGCGACCTGATGCTTGCAATTGCTTCCCTGTGCGCATCATGTGAGCTGTGCGAAAAATTCAGCCTGAAAACATCGGCTCCGGCTTTCATCAGTTGCCTGAGCATTGCCGGCGATGAGGATGCCGGTCCGAGGGTAGCTACAATCTTGGTTTTCATGAGTTTGGTACTACTGGTTTCTTACGCTGTCTTTAACTTCAATATAGATATTTTCAATGCCCTCGGTCGACTTCCTTATCTCTGCTTTGAGCTTATCGACCAGGTCCTCAATTTTATAACCTGACATGTCATCATCAATATCCACGGAGATGAGCACCAGGTAGCGGTGATTTCCCATCACCATGGTTTGTATCCGGTTTATATGCCTGATTTCTTTGTGTGAATGTATGATTTGTTTGATCTTGTTGCGCTGGTCGCGGGGAATACTCTCACCGATGATCAGGTTCTTCACTTCGCCGATAAGGATAATGGAAATGAGCAGGAGCAATAATCCCACCATGATGCTTCCGATGGCATCAAAAAGCGGGTGAACATAAAGCGCCAGTATTGTCGACAGCAGGACGATTACCAAACCGACGAGAGCCGCAAAATCTTCGAGTATGATCACCACAAGGTTCACATCCGTTGATTCGCGTATTGCCCTGAATAAAGGCTGATGATGACTTTTCCGGAATTCGGTGTAGGCAACATGAAACGATTTGCCTTCGATGATGATGGATGAGCCAATGATGATGAATATCCACAGGGCGTTCTGCACAGGCTCGTGATGGCTGAGCTTATTAATGCCTTCATAGATTGAAAAAAGTGCACCGACAAAGAAGAGCAGCACGGCAACCATCATCGACCAGAAGAAAACTTCCTTGGCATAACCGAAGCTGTGCAGCTCATCGGGCCGCTTGCGGGATCTTTTATTCCCTATCAGCAGCAGCACCTGGTTCATGCTGTCGGCGGTGGAATGTATCGATTCGGCCAGCATGGCCGCACTTCCGGTAACGAATGCAACGATGTATTTAATAGTGGCAATCAGCAGGTTGCCTCCAAGGGCAAAAATTACAGCCCTGGTCGATCCGTGTGTACTCATGAATAAATTACTGTATCACAAATGTAAGGAAGTATTC
>DAONEL010000052.1:0-18291 GCA_035403045.1 Bacteroidales bacterium | reverse complement strand
AGAAAGCGGTTCTGCTGACTGTTTGGACCCGGGTTCGACTCCCGGCAGCTCCACGTTTAATTTGAAATTGATTTATAAGACCCTGTTAAACAACAATTTGCAGGGCCTTGTTTTTTATTGCACACATTATTACAAACATTTCATGTTATTCAACGCAAAAAATATTTTCGATACAGGATGTATGAAAACAGACTATTATCCAATCGAAAAAAGAACGCAGTTATAAAATTAGTGATCTTAGATTACAACCTGATCGAAAACAGTATCGGTCCGTTAGCCCTGGGAAGAAAGAATAACCTGTTCGCAGGATCCCATGAGGCCGCACAAAATGCAGCCATGACCTACTCACTTCTGGCCACTTGCAAGATCAACAATGTTGAACCCTTTTCCTGGCTCAGGAAAACCCTCTCGGTTCTGCCCGATTGCCCAGCTAACCAACTGAACACACTTTTGCCCGGGCAAAAATAAAGTCCCATCCCTTCCGAAAATAGATGCACTTTACCGGAGGCTTACGTTTGTTTTGGGGGCTTCGGCCCCCTCACGGATTAACAGCAAAGCCCGGTAGTGCCGGGCTTTGCTGCTTATTATAGGTATCCTTAGTTATAAGTTAACAATACCCTTTTCAAACATGGGTATTAACTGAAATAAAAAAACAAATAGCAATATAGCTGTAGAGTAAGTAATGATTATTGTTATCGGTTTAATTAAATATTTACGAACAAGGAACAAAAGACTATAAATAAAAGACAACACTGCGGAAATCTCTAATATGCCAAATTTCATAACAACACTTCCAATTAAAAGATAAGTCAACTATCCTCGAATAATAAATAATACTATGATTCCAATTGCAGATATTGAAAGCAAAAGGAATGAGCTATTAATATTCCTTTTGTCCATATATAAGCCAAGTAAACTACTTAAACAGAAAATCCATTTTACTATACTAATGAATATGGATTCATAGTAGGCTTCAGTAAATGAGGTATAATGAGGACTAATTCTGAATGCAAAAAAATGAATAACATCAACTACAAAATAAGTCAGGAATAGGATTCCTAAAATATAAATGAATATTTTCCCTTTAGGCCCTTTCATATTTACTTGTTTTTATTTAAATCATTCACTCTCTGAACAGCTTCATCATATTCTTTTTTATCCGTGAAAACCCTATAAGCATAAACACCAGATTCAGTAGTAACTCCTAAAATATACTGAGATTGGGCTTTCTCTCCTTTTTCGCTTTTCTGAAAACTAAACCCCATATAGGTATCACCGCCTACAGATATATCATTGATTTGGCTAAAATTGGTTATCTTTTCATTTGATCCGTTGTAAGCCTTTGGTCTATCACTAAATGAGAGGCCTAAAGATGAATAACTTGTTCTCATATCGGTTTCCCCATATACAGCACTAACATAATTTCCAAAATTTACAGATGATGTTTCTGTTGCATTTTTGTCTCGAATGTTTTGCCAATTATCATGATCGTAAGCATGGTTTAATTCATGTGCTAGAACATTTCTGCTTGAAGCTACACCACCTTCAATTGAAGGCATCCAGGTTGAAGCTACAGAATAAATTGTTCTTGGTGATCCCTGTTCTCCAGAATAATCATAGGCAGAACTTGATGTCCAGAAAGTAGATTTGATTTTGTAATCTAATGGCGATGCAATTAATCTATTAACTTCATAACCACCTTTAGTTGTGGCTGCTATCATTGCTAAGTTAGTCATTGTCCCTTTGGTGTTATCCTTTATGACAATTTCCTTACCATCAGTGTCAATAAATAAAATTGGATTGTTGGCACCATAGACATATGGTGATAGAGGCAAATACTTTTCTGCTTTCACATCAACTGAGTGCCATCTCCCCAGCACCTGATCATAAAACCTAGCCCCGTAATCCAGCCAATTCAGCCCCATTTCATCCTGAAACATCATTTGATCAGTAAATTGCTATCATAAGGATTGGATAAATGGACTTTATCAGAATTAAATCTGATCTTAAATCTTTTAATAAAACGAATCTGCTTTTTTGTAAGTGAAGATTTTAAAACATCTTCCATTTTTTCTTCTGATAATCTACAAGTTGAATATTCAAGATTATTAACAATCATAATATCTCTGAGCCTTTTTAATTCAGATTTGTTATTTAGTCCATAAGTTAGAATTCGAACCAGATTTTCCTCCTCATCCTTTTTAAGAGGTAATACAATCCTAATCCCAATTTTACAGTCTGGGCAATTAACTAATCTCGCTACATCAATCTCCCTACTCCTTTCCATATTCTCCCATCCTAAAGAATATTTAAAAGATGAATCAGGTAAAGGGTTCCCAAATGATAAATATATTGGATCAATATTAGACTTAAAAAAACGCTTTTCAAATTTCACACATAGACTTGCATAATACTTTTCTATATTAAATTTTTCTCCATTGTGTTCAAAAAAAAATATATGATTATCAATACAAAAAACTTTTGGTTCCATTATCTGAGCATACGAATAGCCCGAAAAAAAGCTGATTACCAGAAGCAATATTAGTTTTTTCATGCCGATTCTATTTAAATACTTTATCAGGAATAGTTGCAACAACGCCAGTATTGTTATAGATATATACTGTTTTGTTAGCTCTACCGAATACATAACTGTAAAAACTTCCAGCTTTCCCTGTACTAACCTGATCCTGACTTGATGGGCCTTGAACCCACCCACGTGATCCTTCAACATGACCACTTGGATGGCTATGAAAAGTTGTTTCACTTCCTTTTAACACTCCAAAATCAATAGATGCTACTTTACCAATATAATTTATTGCACCAGAAAGAACCCTCCTAAAAGACCCTGATTGAGAGATAATACCACCATGCTCTTGATTATTGCTCTTATTTTCAAAAGCAGTGCCACCATTCCCATTATCTGTAGCAACAACGCTGCTCATGTATTTTTGTTGAGCATCTGTTGGCAATTTAACCAGATTATTTTGTGCTTCTGAAGACAAAGCAAGAGAACCATCTTCATTAACAGGCGCAGTATGTATCTCTGATTTTGTATTACTCGCTTCATCCTTAGAGATTCCATTTACATCAGCCAAGTTCGCTTGTTGTTTATCCACATTGTCTTGCCCATAAATATCCTCCTGAGTTTTAGTAGTCTTCAGGACATACTCATTATCTCCCTCCCCGGTATCCCGAATAACATTACCCTCTTCATCATAAAATTTATCTACCAACATCCCATCTGGATCAATAAACCGCATGGAATTGTCCATGCAATAATTGTATGGAGACCATCTGCGATATTTCTCCGCCAACGGATCCACGCTATGCCACCTTGCCAGCACAGGGTCATAGAACCTGGCCCCGTAATCTAACCAGTTCAATCCCATTTCGTCCTGGAACATTTTACTGTTGTAAAGATACTCATTCGGGCGGTCGGAAGCACTCAGGCTGGCAGTTAATTCCTTTATATTCATTCCAAAGGGATAGTAATTGTCAATCTGACGGGCGATCAACCCTGTCCCTGTACTGTTTAGCGTGTAAGCCACACGAATGTTTCCCAGGTGATCTTTGATATAGTTTTCTGCAAATACACTACCGTCGATATTATAAATGATGCGGCCATCGGCAAGGTTTACCAAGGCGGGCTGGTTGTTCATATACACGAAGTTGCCGGCAAAATCGGTGGTGGTGGGCGAATCCGAAGGTGTTGAAGGTGGAGCTTCCTCGCTGGTTCCGCTTTCTGTATCCCCTTTCTCCCTGATATATACCTGCCGTTTCTTTATTCCATTCGCATCGTACAGATATTCCAGCCGCTCGCCGTCGGTTTTGTCAATAGATACAGGAAGGTTTTGCTCATTGTAACAGATTTCGACCAGTCCTTTGTTTACATCCATCATCCTGTTGCCGTTTCCATCGTATGTATATTCAGCTGTTGATGGTGGGGTTGAAGCGCTGCTGATCAATAATGAGGAATAGTCGGATACATTGCTGCCTTCTGGTATAGGCGCGCTGTAATAATGATTATTATCGTTAAAATCAAGGCCGTTCACTGTGCTTACCGCATCGTCGACAGCAATTAGCTGGTTTCCGTAATAATGGTAGGTAAGGTCATCAATTGTATTCGGGTCGTTGTTGGGAGCCCGCGCCGCCTGCCTGCTGCAGGCAGGGAATGTCAGTCCGCTTTGCTCAAAACAATAAGCCAGCCTCCTGTTGAGCAATACTCTGTCAAATAATTTTGGCTTGATTTGCTCCGCCTGCCTACCCTTGGCAGGGAATCACTGGCCTACTTTGCTCCGCCTGCCTGCCTTTGGCAGGGAATGGTGGCCTACTTTAGTCCGGAATATTCAGGCCAATGAAATTGGGGTGCATTACTCGCAAATTGGAAGATATGAAGAAAAAGGGGCGCTGCCTTCAGCTGATGTGCTGGGAAAGCTGGCCAATGCACTGGAAGTTACATCCGATTACCTGATGAACGGAACCTCCGACAACCCGGCTAATAATTCCCTTACCGATAAAGAACTGCTTAACCAGTTTAAAATCATTGAAAAACTACTCGAACAGGATAAAAGCGTGGTAAAGATATTTCTGGATGCCTTTATTACCAAGGGCAAACTTAAACAGTTAGCACTTTAAAAAAGCAAAGCCCAGAACTACGCCGGGCTTTTCTGCTTTTATCGATATCCTGAGTTGTAACTCAGCATAACACTCAATTACTGAATACTACGGACAACTGGGGTGAAATTACTTCCCGTGAGAAACACCAATAATCTTTCCATCTTTTGCATTAATTACGATTTCAAAAACACCTCCATCTGTATTTTTTGACAGACTTCCCATAATTAACCAGTAGTTATCTATTAAGCTGATTCTGTATGGCTTCTCATTAACTATTTTATTTTTACCATATATATTAAATAAAATAGGTTCAGCAATTTTAATGGCAACTTCATCATTGGGTATTAAAACCATGTTATCACAAGGGTGAATAGAATCCTTGAGAAATTCATTTAAATATTTTTTTGCATCTTCACTATTAATTCTAACACAGTTTGACCCATTATTATTACAACTATTTATTATTACTAAAACAAATAGATATAATAATATATTTTTTTTACAAATATCTACTGTCATTTTTGGGGGATTAAATTGTTATCTAAATGAATAAAGAATCATATTAACCCTTTCTAAAACTATCCTTCTATTCAAATATGTTAAAAACCTCAGAGAGAGTTTTAACTATTGTATCTACATTCGTTTTTAATGTAGATTGTTCTGGTTCATTTTTAGGTAATGAATTAGGATCAATGTTATTTAGTCTTTTTGAACCAGAAGCAGGATCTGATGGCATATCTGTGGCGATTGTAGTAGTTCCTTTACTATAATAATCATATTTTTGCAATGAACCATTTGGAGTTGCAACATATTCATCTAGATTTCTATATTCAGAATTTTCTTTGTCCTTCGGCGAGAATTCATTATTTACATAACCAGCTTCTTCTGCTCCATGAGTATGAGCCGTGGCAACATCTAAGGAACCAGCAGGTGATGGACTACGGACAGCAGAGGCATTATCACCTTTAGTTGGAACAGAATATGTATAATAGCCCTCTGTCTTCATAGTCTTGGGATCTGTTTTGACAACTTGGTAAATAGTAGTATTATATTCTGTTTTTCCTTTAATTGAGTTATCATTATAACATTTACCAAAATCTTTTGCAGCATCATCAATTTTTTTAAATAAGTCACCTGGGCCAACTCTCATCCCATCCGGATCAATAAACCTCATGGGGTTATCCATGCAATAATTGTATGGAGACCATCTACGGTACTTTTCTGCCAGCGGATCCACAGAGTGCCATCTCCCCAGCACCTGATCATAAAACCTTGCGCCGTAATCCAGCCAGTTCAATCCCATTTCGTCCTGGAACATTTTACCGTTGTAAAGATACTCATTCGGGCGGTCGGAAGAACTCAGGCTGGCAGTTAATTCTCTTATATTCATGCCAAAGGGGTAGTAACTGTCAACCTGCCGGGTAACTAGGGCCGTACCTGCTGTGTTAACAGTATATGCTACCCGTACATTGCCCAAATGGTCAGAAATATAGTTTTCTGTAAATACACTGCCATCGATATTATAAGCAATGCGACCATCGGCATAGTTTACCCAGGCGGGCTGGTTGTTTACATACACGAAGTTGCCTGCAAAATCGGTGGTGGTGGGCGAAGCCGAAGGCGTTGAAGGAGGAGTTTCCTCGCTGGTTCCGCTTTCTGCATCCCCTTTCTCCCTGATATAAACCTGCCGTTTCTTTATTCCATTCGCATCGTACAAATATTCCAGCCGCTCGCCGTCGGTTTTGTCAATGGATACAGGCAGGTTCAGCACATTGTATTGTATATCCATCAATCCTTTGTTCACATCTCTTATCATATTGCCGTTGCAGTCGTAAACATATTCAGCAGATGATGGCGGAGTTGAAGCACTGCTTATCGGTAATGCGGATAAGCCGGCATTCATCCTGAAGCCTGCTTTGTTTTTACCTGAACCGTTCAGGTTTCGGCAACGTAAACCGGAATATGCTGCCTGCTCCCGGGGCGCTCTCAACTGAAAGCCTCCCGCCGTTTCTCTCAATAAAATCCTTGCATAATGCCAGGCCCAGCCCTGAACCCTTTTCCTGTTCAGTGCCGTAAGTAGAGTAAAAGGCCGAGTTAAAAAGGTTATCCGCGACTTCTTTTGACATTCCAATCCCGGTGTCTTTTATTTGCACTTCCACGAATTCCTCTTTTTCCACCGCCGAAATTGTGACCGTCCCGTCACGGGGGGTAAATTTTATTGCGTTCGATATAAAATTCCGGATTACAAGGTCTACGGTATCTTTATCGCACCAGGCAGAAACAAAATAATCAGCATCATTGATTAATTCAATCTCTTTTTTTACGGCAGACGGAGAAAGAAGTTCCACGTTTTCGGCAATCAACGGGAAAAGCAACAATGATTTGGGATCAATTTTTATCGAATTTGTCTGGATCCTGGACCAGTTCAGGAGATTATCCAACAGGCTGAAAGTAGATTTTGCCGCTTTTTTGAGCTCCTCCATCAGCCTGATTTTCAAGCTTTCATCTAAAACCCTCTCACTGGTTAACAATTCCAGTATCTGATTAAAATTACCGATCGGACCGCGCAAATCATGCGCAATAATCGAGAACAGCTTATCCTTGGTCGCATTGATGCCTTTCAGTTCCTCGGTCAGCTTTATAAGCTGCAGTTCTGCCTTCTTTCGCTCTGTAATGTCATTGTTGATCTCAAAAATTTCAACAGTTTGGTCTTCTGCATTTTTATGCAGTTGCCACCGGCTCGAAACCACAATTTGCGATCCGTCCTTTATCGTATGGGTAAGTTCCCCTTCCCAGTACCCTTTTTGGGCGAGTTCATTTATTATCGCTTCCCTGGGGCACGGAAAGGTCGTCTTCAGAAGTTCATGTATGATCCGGCCTTTTGCTTCCCCGCTGGTCCAGCCGTAACGTTCAACAGCCCCCTGGTTCCAGTATATGATTCTGGAATCCATATCTCTTACTATCACACTGTCGCGGGCAAGATCCAGCAATTCAGCCTGACGCCGGATAGCTTCTTCGGCGAGTTTCCGTTCACTGATATCGCGCATGCTGCCCTCCATCCCGATCACCTGGTTGTTCTTGTCAAAGAGGTAATGCGCGTTGAGCGATACCGTAACCGGATCATTATTTTTAGTATGAAGCGCCAGTTCATAATCAAAAAGCTCTCCCTGCTTTTTCAAGGCTTTCAGGTAGGCCTGGCGCTGATCCGGATCCTGATAAAGGATTCTGACCGATTTACCGATGAGTTCTTCCCTGCTGTACAGCAGGACTTTCCGGATAGCAGGCCCGATTTCAAGAATGTTACCATCCAGGTCTGTCTGAACGTAAATATCCTGAGCGTTCTCAAACATCAGCCGGAATTTTTTCTCACTTGCTTTTAACCTGTCCTCTGCTTCCTTCTGTTCAGTGATGTCTATTAGAGTCGCTACGATCCCTATCCCGGGCAGTTCCAGCGGGGCTGCATTAACGGTGACCCATGTCACGGAACCGTCAGGTTTCAGCAAACCCATAACAACATCCCTGACGGGCTGTTTCCCGTTTATGGCCCTGGCCGAAGCAGACTCGGACACCGGCATCGGCGATAAATCAGGCCTGATGGCAGGCCATCGTTCAGCATTTACGTTCCACCTGAGCAGTTCTTCCCGGGTCGCTTTAAATATCTTTTCCAGCGCCAGGTTGCAGTTTATCAGCTTGCCCTTATCATCGGTAATAAAAATGCCTACATCCAGGATATCGAAAGTAGCATTCAGCTTTTTTTCACTTGCAATCAGCAGTTGTTCTGCCCGTTTGCGCTCATCAATATTCCGGCTGATGCCAAAGATTTCCACTTCACCGCTATTATTTGTCCGCATCTGTGTATTAATGCCTACCCAGATTATGCTTCCGTCTTTATGATACTGCTGTATTTCATAATATCGGTTTTGCCGCTTTGACTTTTTTCTTTTAAGGTTTTCTGCTTCCGTTAAAAACTCTGCCTTCAGCATTTCTGCCGATTCCGGAGTATTCATCTGATCAACCCCGAGTTGCATGGCTTCGTCAGCGGTAAACCCTTGCAACTGGACCACCGAAGGGCTATAGTAAGTGAACCTTTTCCGGCTCAGGTTATAAACCCAGATAACATCCGAAACGTTCTCGGCAAGCATCCGGTATTTTTCTTCACTCGCCGACAGTGCAATCTCTTTTGACTTCTTGTCGGCGAAATTTCCGATCCTTTCGGCGATTGAAAATAACAACAGTGATTCTTCAGGCAGGAAGTCCATGTCGATGTCCATTACCTTATCCGCCGGATAGCTCACCATGGTCACCCCGACTGTGCTGCCGTCAATTGAAATTTCCTGTCTGAGGATCTTTCCTTCCTCCAAGAAATTCTCAGTCCGGAAAACTTTATCATAAATCTGTATAGAAGCGCCTGCTACCTCAGAATACCGGAACCCTGAAGGAACAATATTTACAATTTTTTCGCAGGCTTCCTCCACCGTAATATCACTCCAGCCCAGCACTTCCGAAATACTATAATGGCAATTCAGCTCTTTCAGCCTGTCATTGAGAATATTATCGAGTTTCTTGCGTTCCGATATATCGCGGATAATTCCAACAGAGCACCATTCCCCCTTGATTTTGACCGCTGACAGGGATATTTCAATAGGAATTTCATACCCGTTTTTGTGTAAAGCAGCCAGTTCGTTGGTTTTCCCGATAACAGCGCCATAGCCGGTCTCCCGGAAAGCCCGGAAAGCTTTCCGATGCAGGGCCAGATACCTTTCAGGAACCATAATTTTATGCAGGTTCCTTCCCATCACTTCTTCCCGGGTGTATCCCAATATTGCGACAGAAGCATCATTCCAGAAAATAATATTTCCGCTGTTATCGAGCAGAATAATGGCGTCCCTTACAGCGGTGGCAATCACATCCTTCACATTTTCCTGCTCAAATAGCTTTCTTTCAGGAGTTTTCTGTCGGTAATATCCCTTCCGACCAATGTCATTGTTTTTCGGTCAGCCGATATCTTTCCGTACCATTCCAGCCATAGAACCGAGCCGTCTTTGCACCGGAAACGGTTAATAAACCTCCTGATATCACTGCCGTCAAACGCCCTGGCAAATTCCCTGCCGGATGATTCAACGTCATCGGGATGTAAAAAATCAGTGTAGGATTGTTTCAGCAGATCGTCTTTTGAATAGCCAAGAAGGTTCTCCCATGCATTGTTCACTGACAGGAAGCGCCCTTCGGATGAAACCACAGTGAACAGGTCATGGCTCATCTCAAAAAACAGGCACATATCATCATGCAGGGAATCATGACTGATTCTGCCATGGTCTGCATTGTCAGAAGCAGCATTTGTCGGATCACTGTTTTTCATCAGGATACACTATCAACGGCGTTTTATCCTCAAATATAACTAAATATTTGCATCTATTCACGGCAAGGATGGTATATTACAGGAGCGCCATATCCATTAATGATCGAACCAATAAAAAGTAAGCCATCGGAGGATCAAAATTCGTCCGGATGATTCAACAGATTTTTCCTCTACAAAAAAATGGTTATAAATCATTAAACCAGGAAAGATAAAAACGGCCATTGCAGGAAAAGGATATGTCGGATAGGTTACCGCTACATGTTTTTCAGAAGTTGGTATTATTGTGGTTTGCGTTGACGTTGATCAACAGGATACCCCCAACCGGGATCATAAATTCCGGTTGCCGTGAAAAATGATATTTCACCATTGAACAGCAAATTACCTTGCATCGTTTTCAGGAATCATTGGCCCGACAGCACTCATGTATTATAAACATATTCAGGAGAATTTTGTAAACGTTAAAATAAAAGTCCCTCACCGGATGAAAAAACCCTCCCTTGTTACCATGGAAGCCATACCCCGCATGTCATCAGGCTTTCATGGCAGCGACCGGATTCATTCAAGCCATGAATAATCACATCCGAAAAGGACAACTAATCAATTTTTTCATTATATTTGTATAAGTACGTCCAGTACTGTTCTTGTCGGGGTTTTTATCATTCCTCGTCTTCACTTCCCGATTTCATTTTCCGAAGCGTAAACCGAATTATAACCTTCTAATCCAAGCCCAATGAAAAAGGAAGCTTTACTATTTATGTTGTTGCTTGCAACAATAGTGATGATCAGCGCATCATCCTGTAAGAAAGACGAAAACGGAAATCCCGTAATTTCTGCTGTTGTGGTAAATCCTGCTACCGTGAATGCCAACGGGATTGTGTCTATTGCGGTTACAGCAACCGATCCGGATAATGATGCCCTTACGTATGCCTATACCGTGACCGGCGGCGCCATTTCCGGCAGCGGGCCATCGGTAAACTGGACGGCCCCTGCTACAGCCGGAGCGCATTCGGTTACCGTTGTTGTTACCGATGGCAACGGCGGACAAGCTACGGGTAACGGCGCACTGACTGTATTGCCTGCCATAACCCAGATTACCGGCACTGCCAAATTTCCGGCCGGCACATCAGGAGACCTCTCGAATGCCAAAGTCAGCATTTATACTTCTTATGAAAACTGGGTATACAACCAGCCCATTAAATTTGGTTCCGTTACCGGAGCCGGGGCGTCAGTGGCTTTTACCCTTTCGGATGTGAATCCGGGCAACTATTACCTGGACGTCTGGAAAGACATTGATAACGACGGTAACTGGTCGGTCGGGGATTATGTTGGGTGGTACGGATCGGGAGGGCTTGGCAGTCCCAGCCTGACCGAATTCCAGATTGCACAGGGAGAAACTAAAAACTTCTCGATCAATATGTACATCATTGCCAAGAAATCAGGCACACGCGGATCAAAAATTTAAACGACTCCTTGCTGAGCCGGAAACAGGGTAAGAATAAATTGTCATGATCTCCCCGATCTGATCTTAACTGGGTTGTGATGTTGCCGGCAATTGCACTCCCGAAAAGAGAAGCGCTGCAGAAAATTGAAATTGCAGCGCTTTTTTTTAAACGGATGTTTACCATCCGGCTTATTCAATCTTCTCAATCTTACTGCTGATCCTGGTCAGCGCCTCGTTCAGCTTTTCCTCGGGAACAATAATGTTGTAATCGCCCCAAAAGGATTCGTCGTAAACATACGGTTCATCCGAAAACACGACATTAGGTTTCAAGACCTCCTCTTTCTCAAAACGCACTACATTTAGCGTATCAATATGACAGACAGCTATTTCGAGAAATGTGCTGAAATTGTCCGATGAGATGTGGTTGTGCAGACGTGTGCGTATGCGGAGGTCGCAGCGCGCATGGTTCATGTAATAGCGTCCATTGAATGGCGCATAACTTACTGAATAACTTATCTTGTCGAGTTTCACATTGAGTTTGCGGCTTTTCCTGAGCACCAGGTTATCCACGGCTTTGTCGAGGCTGGCCGGATTTATTTCAAAATCAGCGCCAAGTATCGCAAAGCTCTCATTGTCAACATACAAGGTACCCGCGTACAGGGAATTTTCATTATCCTCTTTTTGGATAAAGCCTATGGCATAGGCATCATGATCGTTGTAGGAAACAAGATCGGTATAGGTATAGGTGTATTCCGGATTTTCCGAAAGGTCGAGAAAGCCAGGAACACTTTTCACAATATCGAGTTGCAGGGCCGAAAGCACACCGGCTTTAAGCTTCAGCATCACGGTATCTTTCAGGCTTGCGTTTTGTACTTTCCTTGATTTCAGAAGTTTAACCTGATCGGCATTCTCGTTTTGCCGGTAGGAGGATTTGTAAACTTTAAAAACGGCTTCGGAATAACTGATATACCGGTTGTTTTTCTGGACGCCTTCGCGGTAGAAAGCCGTCACATAAGCCGGTTTCGCTGCATTGTTGACCGACCGCTGTTCCATGGCTTTGGAAACGATGGTCAGCGGATCGATATACCTGATAATCACTTCCTGCAATGAGATAACACGCCTTTCGAGGTAAATATCCACCTTCTGTTCATTCAGCAGTCCGATGGGTATTTGGCGGCTCATGTATCCCATATGTGAAACCACCAGCGATGACCCGGTATAGCGGGCCGGCACTTTCAGAACGAAATAGCCGTCGGCATTGGTAATGGTCCCCAGGTTTTCTTCGAGAATACCAATAGAGGCATACGGAACCGGCTTGTTCCCATCATGGTCATATACCACGCCTTTGATGATTATTTGCCGGGATGAATCAGCGGCAGGAACAACCGGGGCTGGTCTGCTTGTTATTTGCGGGGGCTTTACAGTGCGGTAAATGAGGATGTGTTCCCCTATTACTTTGTAACCCAGGTTAGGATTATTGAGCAATTTGTCGAGCAACTGCCGGAGCGGGATATTATCGGCTTCAAGTTTTACCCGGCGGTCGCTTTCAACCACGCGGCTGTCGTAAATAAAAAGGCAGCCTGTTTTCCCCGAAATAAGATTCAGCGCTTCATAGAGCGTAGTATGCTGTCGTGCAAAAGTGACCGGTTTATCGAGGGGCGAAACCTGTCCATAAGCCGTAAGGCAGGACTGAAAAAGGAATATCGAAATGAAAATGCAGGTTCGGGAAAAGGCAACATGGCCCCAGGCAGGCTTAACGCCTGTTTTCCCCGCTTCCGGAGGCATTATCCGACAGAATGATTTTGCCATCTGTGTTCTGGCATTTCAGGTTTAATGCCGCGCAAATCAACTCGGCCATGGCTTCGGAAGTCTGGCCGCTGAAGGTCACCGTGAGTTTCCGGTTGCCGATCTCCTGGTTTGCTGCAGCAAATGTAGTGTTGAAATTCCGATTCAGCACATTTATTATATTCTGCAGCGTTTCATCCTTGAATTGCATACGCCGCACATACCAGGCAGATGAACCTTCCTTCACGGCTTTCGATTTCACAACGTGATTGTTGACCGACGTAACCATTTCGCCTGAAGTTACAAGTTCGCTTTCGGCAGCATTGTTCTTCATGGTCACTTTTACCTTTCCGCGGGTAACAGCAAGCTCGAAGTTGCCCCCATTTTTGGTTTTTACATTGAATGCCGTTCCCAGTACTTCTATCCTGGCTTCGTTGGTTTCGATGATGAAAGGCTTCTGCGGGTCGGGCGTAATGTCGAAAAAAGCTTCTCCCTTTAATTCGACATTACGTTCATTCGGTTCAAATTCTTTTGGAAATGAGAACACCGAGTTTCCGGCAAGGTAAACAACAGAACCGTCGGCCAGGGTCTTGATGAGTGTATTAGCTTCATTCATGGTATTTATCTGAACCATTTCCGCTCCTGGTTTGCGGCTTATTCCCCAGTATAAGGCTGCCCCCAAGCCAGCCAGCAACAGCAGCACGGCAGCGATACGCAGTAAAACGGGAACAAATTGTGGCCTGGCGGTTTTCTGCACCGGAACAAGGTCTTCGTCGATGAGCCGTGAATGCAATTTATTCCAGGCTTTCCGGGTATCGGGAAGCGCCGGTTCCCGGAACGACTCCATGGCTTTCCATTGTGTTTTCATTTTCTCTGTCATTTTTTTATCCGCGTCCGAAAAGTCAGCAAGCTGTTTTTCAAATTCCGCCAGCTCATTCTCATCCATCTCCCCGCTAAAATACCGGGCAAGGGTTTCGAATTGCTGTGGATTAAAATTTTGCGTTTTCATGATTCCGAGATTACAGTCATGATTGAACCCTGGTAAACTCTTTCAGGGAGTTGCGAAACACCTGCAGGGCTTTCCCCATGTCGGCTTCCACTGTTTTCACCGAAATGGAGAGTATTTCGGCAATTTCCCTGTATTTTTTTCCCTCAAAACGATTCATCCTGAATATCCGGGAACACCGTTCAGGAAGTTGTTGCAAGGTTTTATCGATGGCGCTGTTCAACTCATCCATCTCAAGCATTGCTTCTTCTTCAGCCTCAATTTCCGGTTCGTCCCTGTTGACGACGGCATCTGCATAACTCTGTGTAACGGCAATGTGCTGAAGGTAGTGCAGCGAATTGTTGCGGATTGACTGATACAGGTATGCATTTAGCGAGAGTTTCGGAAGAAAGGATTCCCTGTTTTTCCATAAATTGTAAAAGAACTCCTGGACAATATCCTCGGATGCATCCATATCTTTGAGAAATCCGAAAGCATATCTGCATAACTGTTTATAATACCTTTCGAACAGCAGCCTGAACTCAGCAATGTCGCCACCCTGGATTTTCTTCTGGATATTGAAGTCGTTGAGGCTCATCGTTAATGCTGTTTATACCTGTTGATGAAAGAAAGAGCACGCATTAAATTCATGCCTGGTTTGAAAGGGAATGAAGCGCCGGACTTCAATTCAAGACTGTTTTCTACTCTTTTGCCCGGCACTTCAATCAAAATCAAAACCAACAATTTATTTTTTCAGGCTTTTGGCAATCTTCCTGATTGCATTTTCAATGGATTCTTCAGGCTGAATGATGTTATTATCGCCCCAGAAGTCATTGTCGCCGAACGCCTTTACTTTTTCGGCAAAGATCATGTTGTCCCTGAACTGCTCCTGATTAGCAAATTTAACGATATTATCTTCATGCCTGTTGGTAATAGCCATTTCCGATGTAACGGTATAGTCTTTTTTAAACCACTTGCGTTTCCAGTCGCATTTAAACTTTAACTCAATGCGGACATAATTGAGGTAATATTTGCCATTCTGGTTTTTATAGGTAACCAGATAGTTGGTGCTTGTCGGATCGAAAATAAGCCCGGCAGGTTTTTTCCTGATGAACAGGGAAGAGGCTTTTTCAGGGTCGCTGAGGTCAAGACTGAAGTCGGCCATGGTAACGGCCAGGTTGTCCAGATCAATATACAGTTTCCCGTTATATAAAGGTTCCGGTTTGACAACATTGGGCTTAAACCCGATCACATAATTTGGCCTGTCATTGATGTTTACGATACTCTCAATTTCAAACTGGTAATTGTCGAGGTTATCCAGCGCAATGCTGAGATCGGTATTTTTCATGATGTCGAGCAGCATGGTAACGTGGGGGCCACCCTGGAGCTGGACCATCAGCGTATCGGCCTTTTTTACATTGCTGCCGGTACGGCCTTTGAAGACCCTGACCTGGTCGTTGAGGTAACTAGTATAAGGAGCTTTGTAAATATCCACCACGGCTTCGGCTATCGACAGATAATCGCGGCGCTGCCTGATTGATTCACGGTAGAATCCGGTCATCATATTAGGCTTCTCGCTGTAGTTTTTTTTGATCGTTTTGAGGGCAGCATCCACAATTTCGCGCGCATCAAGCGGCCTGATGGTTATGGAGGATAACTGGACAACATGCTGATCGAGATAGAACACCCCGCGTTTGCCCAGCGATTCGTCAATCTTAAACTGTTTGTTCAGATAGCTGAGGTGCGAAATTTCAAAAACATCGGCTTTAAGCGCCTTGCTGATTTTCAGGGTAAATTCGCCTTCCGAGTTGGTCACCGTCCCGATATCTGTTCCCGGAACTGAGACACTTGCGAAGACAACGGGGCCATCGGTCTTTGAATCTTTTACGATGCCGGTGACGGTCAGGAAATTGTCATTCCCGTTTTGACCGAAGGACTCCTCAAGGCTGAACAGGGCGAATAACAGGAGGCCGGCACAAATCATCCTTTTTACTATCGCTTTCATGGTATTGGTTATTAAAGGGGGTTAATAAACAGGTTTACATATACAAGATACTCCAGCACAGATTTTCCCTATGGATTTTTCGGTTTTTTCTTCATGCACTTTCAAGAAACTTTTCAGAATTTAGGTTTCAAGTGACTTGCGGAATTACTTTTGCAGCCTGAAAAATTTCCGTTACCATGAAGAAATCCCGCGCCAGTGAACCGGCTCCGGTAAACAAGAACCTGCTGCTTTTTCTGATCGTCCTCACCTCGTTCATCAATCCCTTTATGGGAGCCGCGGTAAATATTGCCTTGCCTGAGATGGCAAAAGAACTCTCGCTGAACACCATGATGATGGGATGGATCACCATGTCGTTCCTGCTGGCATCGGTCGCCGTTCTCCTGCCGCTCGGGAAAATAGCCGATATCGCAGGACGTAAAAAGCTTTTTATCATCGGGAATATTATCGTCACGGTTGCCTCTGCCTTTTGCGCCCTGGCTCCAAATTCAGGATTGCTTATCGCCTCAAGGTCACTTCAGGGATTTGGCGGCGCCATGATGTTCGGAACAGGCACAGCCATGATCACCTCCGCTTTCCCGCCACAACAGCGGGGACGCGCCCTCGGTATCAACGTATCGGCTGTATATCTGGGCCTGACCCTTGCCCCCCTGCTCGGAGGGTTCCTCACCGATCTGTTCGGATGGAGGAGTATCTTCTGGATCAATGTCCCCTTCGGACTGTTTGTGATTCCGGCTACGTATTACGCCATCAGAACCGAATGGCGCGAAGCGAAAGGCGAAACATTCGATTACCGTGGTTCCGTTATATACATTGTAAGTATCTCGATGCTGATGTACGGTTTTTCCAAGCTCCCCGATATATCCGCAATTATTCTTCTCCTCGCCGGCATTTCCGGCATAGCCCTGTTTGTCGCCATCGAATTCAGGGCAAATTCGCCGGTCATGGATATGCGGCTGTTTACCCATAACAGGACCTTTGCTTTTTCGAACCTGGCGGCGCTGATCAATTATGCCGCCACCTTTGCCGTCACCTTTATCCTGAGTCTTTACCTTCAGTACATTAAAGGGATGAAGCCTTCGGATGCCGGCATGGTGCTGGTTGTTCAGCCCATTCTGATGACGCTGGCGGCTACATTTTCAGGCCGTCTGTCCGATACGGTCGATCCCCGTATCCTCTCATCGTCCGGGATGGCGATCATTGTAATCGGGCTGGGATTACTCTCGTTTATCGGAGAAAACACCAGCCATTTATATATTGTTACCAGTCTGGTCATTCTCGGGTCCGGATTCGGATTGTTCTCTTCTCCCAATACCAATGCTGTGATGAGTTCGGTTGAAAAGCGCTACCTGGGAGTGGCGTCGGCTACCATCGGCACCATGCGGCTGGCAGGCCAGATGGCGAGCATGGCTGTCGCTACCCTGATACTTCATCTTTTTATGGGAAACTCCAGCATTGTGCCCGAAAGACATCCGCAATTTGTCACAAGCACGCGGATCAGCTTTGGCATCTTTGCTATCCTGTGCGTTTTCGGGGTGTTTGCCTCACTGGCAAGGGGAAAAAAGCAACCGGGGTTGACGCATCCCGTTGATCATCCAAAGGATAATGCATAGTTACAGATGATTTTTCAACCTGCCAAACGCCGGCAGGAAGAAGTCCGCATGATTTACTGTAACATCTCATGAATGAAGGTCATCACTCAGCGCCGAACCTGCTCATATCCAGAACATCCTGCGGCCTTACCGGACGTCCGTTGCGAAGGCATACGCCAAAGGCTTTAGCGGCAAGCATCAGTTTCTCATCAGGCATCCGGATGATCTGCTGATTAAATACAATTCTGAGGTTCCCTTCCCGGCAGGTATTCACCGTGACCCTGAACTTGTCATGGCTGCGGAGGGATGCCTTATAATCCAGTTCCATACGTATCACCACCAGGTCAACTCCCTGATTGTGCAAAGCCGGGACGTCAATGTTGCGATCAGACAAAAATCTGTGCCGCGTGTGTTCCAGGTAGTTCAGGTATACCGAGTTGTTGACGATTCCCTGAAAATCGAGTTCATAATCGCGCACTTCGAAAGGGATGGAATAAAGGGCCATAAAAA
>DAONEL010000051.1:0-18344 GCA_035403045.1 Bacteroidales bacterium | reverse complement strand
CATTCACCTCCTGCACAGCTACCCTTAATTTTATAAGCGGTGACGTGGACGCCGGAACGATAACCGGTAATCTGATTGCCGGTCAATACAAATCAGGTACATGGTCATATCCTTCCACAGGAACTAAAACCGCTACAAGTGTTCAGGTTACCGGTTTGGCGAGCGCTACCCTCGGTGACTTACAACTGGCCGAATCGGCATCTGCCATCGACTGGGCTAACCTTCAGTATCCATCAGGCGGCACAATAACCGTAGGAAGTGCATTCAATGTATATGCCCAGGTATATGAACCGGGGGTCACATCCAATGCCGGACAGGGAAGCGGAATTCAATGCTGGATTGGTTATAGCACAACCAACACAGATCCTTCGACATGGACAAACTGGATCCCGGCAGCATACAATACGGATGCTGGCAATAACGACGAATACACCGCCGACCTTGGCGTTGCTATTTCTTCGGCCGGTACTTATTACTATGCCAGCCGTTTCAAACGCGGATCATCGGCGTACGTGTATGGCGGCTTCCAGGGTGGTTTCTGGAATGGAACCTCCAATGTAAGTGGCACGCTCACCGTGAATCAGGCCCAGCTTGACTGGGTTAATCTGCAATACCCTGCTTCTGCCACAATTGTGCCCGGGAATTCAATAATAGTATACGCACAAGTCTATGAACCCGGCATTACTCCCGGGGTCGGCCAGGGATCAGATATATCAGCCTGGATTGGTTACAGCGCTTCAAATGATGATCCGGCCACCGGTTCGGGATGGACATGGGTTGCTGCTATCTATAACAACAATGTCACCGGAAACAATGATGAGTACATGGCTTCCATTGGCTCTTCGCTGCCGGCAGGTACCTATTACTACGCCAGCCGTTTCCGCCTGGGAACATCACCGTATGTGTATGGTGGACTGACAGGATTCTGGAGCTCCGGTAACTCGGGAGTGCTTTCGGTGATGATACCCACCTTTACCGGCACCGGCAACTGGACTGATGCCGCCCGTTGGAATACCGGAACAGTTCCGGCTGAAACCGACAATACCGTCATCGATGGTACCTGCACCATCAGCAGCGCAGTGGTTACATCAAACCTGACGATCGATGCTTCAAGGGTTTTAACACTAACCTCCTCAGGAAAGCTTACCGTAAACGGTACTTTGACCAACTCAGCCGGGGTATCGGGACTGATCGTGGAATCGGGCGGTTCTATCATTGAAAATATCAGCGGTGTGGCTGCCACATTAAAAAGAGATGTAAGCAAGGGTTACTGGCACCTGATAGCTGTACCCAATGCCACAACAACCGCCGGCAACTTCATGAATGATTACCTGCAATATTGGGATGAAACCGGCAAGGCATGGCACGACATCATTGATCCGGGTACCGGTTTGAATCCGATACAGGGTTATGGGCTTTGGAATGAAAGCGGGGATGTTGAAAACACCTTTACCGGCATCCTGAATACGGGAAGCTTTTCAACGCAGGTCACTGTTACAGGAACTTCGGGTATAAGCTATGCCGGAGCCAACCTGCTTGGAAATCCCTACCCCTGCTCCGTTGACTGGGAAGGCCTGCGAAATCCATGGGGCGCTGTTTATTACTGGAACGGAACATCTTATGTTTCGTGGAATGGCAGTGGCGACGGCTCACGGTATGTTCCTCCCATGCAGGGATTCTTCATCTATGCCCCGAATGCCGGCACGTTCTCGCTCTCGAATGCGAACAAGGCGCATAGCAACACCTCATTTTACAAATCAGCAGATGATCTCACAGGCACCGGCCTTGTACTGGCGACAAAAGGCGAATCTTATTCCGATAAATTGTACATCACATTCAATGAAAGTGCAGGTGAAGGCTTTGATGTGTACTATGATGCCTACAAATTGCTCGGTGGTACTGATGGCGTTTCTGAAATCTATAGCCTGACAGGTGATACAAAGCTCTCCATCGATGTGCGTCCCGTGTGCGAGATGGTACCCATTGGATTTGCCAATTCAAAGAGCGGGCAGTACCAGGTAGGTATCGACTATAAATCTGGCATCCTCAAAGCAACACTCGAAGATACCAAAAACGGCACATTCAATGACCTGCTGCAAGGCAATTATTCGTTCAGCTACCAGGCCGGTGAAACCGACAACCGTTTTAAACTGCACCTGGCGACAGTCGGTTTGCCGGATAACGAAAACTCCGCCTGTACGATCTATTCTGTCGACAAGACCGTGAGGATCATCTTGCCCGGCAAAATCACCGGTACTATATACCTGTATAACCTTGCCGGACAGATTATCGCTGAAAAAGCTTCTGCATCCGGACAATCGGATTTCACCATGGATACAGGCGGTATTTACCTGGTTAAAGTAGTCACTAACAACGGTTTGTGTGCACAAAAAGTCTGGGTCAGGTAATTAATATTCACCAGTAAAAAGAAAGATACATCATGAAAAAGATACTCACCATCATCGCGATCATTCTGAGTCTTAGCTTGCCCGTGCTCATTTCGGCGCAACCTCCGCATCCTAATGGCGGCAATAACCCGGATAATGGTAATACACCAGTCGGAGGAGGTGCTTCCGGGGCACCGGTTGGCAGTGGCACACTGTTACTTACGTTGTTGGCCGCTTCCTATGCAGGTGTTAAAACATACAGGAATAACCGGGACTCAAAACCGGAATGATTATTCTGAATTCTATACTGATTTTTTAGTTAGCAGAGTATTATATTTCCATTATTTCGGACGAGAATCAGGGTAAAACTCATATGGGCTTTACCCTTTTTTATATTTGGTGTATACAGGAATATTAATGTCGGGTAGCGTTAACCAGCGCTAATCTTTTAACCTGTTCCGTTGATTCAAAACCCAAATCCTGTTTCACTTTGAATGAGATTTTGAATGCCACAATCGACACTTTGGCAAATCATAATTTGCCAAATACCAATTGCATTTAATAATACCTGAAACTCCGGTTGTCTGTAGTTTGCCACAAGGAACTTATTACCCAGCCTTCTGTCATTATTGCCATTGGTTTATAACCAAGTAATTCCATGCCCTGTTCTTCTTCTGGTATTTTAGAATATAAACCCGGATACCTGCCCTGCATCTCGCCTGGCTACAACCTTCGACTGACATTGTGCTCTCCACCTTGAATACCTTCTTGGGACTGTACGACAAGTACGGCTGGGTTGTGCGGGAAGAAGAAAAGATAGGCCGCTGTCGCTCTTTGAGCCTGTCAGCGCGACAAGAGCAACCGAAGACAGGTGAAAAATGGGGTTGCATCCCTCATTAGCGAATAATTCAAACCAGTTATCTACCTTTATCCTTTCCAATCCTTGTACAATGCCCGATCAACCCAAATTTGAACGCATGTTAAGGCTGCTGATGACCCTTGCCGGCAACAGGAGCCTTACCCTTGCCCAACTCATGGAACGTTTTGAAATGTCGGAGAGGACTATGCTGCGCTACATAGGCACTTTCCGCGATGCCGGTTTTGTGGTTGAGTGTATAGATGGGGCGTACCATATCCCCAAAGTGGATAAGCCTTTCAAATCGATAGGTGACCTGCTTCATTTTTCGGAAGAGGAAGCATACATCCTCACCCGTGCCATACATTCCATCGACGATACCAACCTGCTGAAAGCAAACCTGGTAAATAAGCTATACTCCCTCTACAATTTTGACCGCGTGGCCGAAACGGTTGTAAAGCCGGAGAATATCAACACCGTGCATCTGCTTATAAAAGCCATTCAGGAGAAAAAGCAGGCATTGCTTCGTCAGTACCGTTCATCACATGGTAAGCTGGTCCGCGACAGGCTTGTGGAGCCCTTCGGTTTTACAACCAACTACCAGTTTGTGTGGGCTTTTGAGCCCGAAAGCCGCGCCTGCAAGCTTTTCAAAACCTCAAGGATAGGGGAGGTGCAGGTGCTGGACAAAGGGTATCAGCATGAAGAACTGCATGAGAATGTGCCGATGGATGTATTCCGCATCAGTTCGCACGAGCAGGTGAAGGTTGTTCTTCATCTCAACCTCAGGGCTTTTAACCTGCTCACCGAAGAATATCCGCTTGCCGAACAATACATAAAACCGCTTACTGACAACTTGTGGCAGTTCGAAGCGCCGGTTTGCGGCTTCGAAGGGGTGGGGCGGTTCGTGCTTGGATTGGGTGAGGAGATTAAAGTCATTGAACCAGAACAATTTAAAGAATATTTAAGGGATCGTATAAAAATTATTCAGGAAAAAATTTAGCTGACAAAGGTTGTCACTGTGGCAGGATAATTTTGAGCTTTCAACCTAAACATTGAAAGCTATGAACAGAATGGAATTTTTCAGGAATGTGATCCTCGGCGGCGCCGGGCTCTTTTTTCTCCAGGGCACGGCTGATTCCAGTACAGGCAACTGGCAAAAGGTAAGCCTTGCAAATCTCTTTATCACGGGCTTCCAGTACTACGACGGTCCTGAAGTGGCTGATATGCTTGAAACCGGGCTGATGCTCCGGCTCAACAGGGAACCTCACAACCGCTGGGATCATTCAGCCATTGAAGTCTATGCAGGCGAAGCCAAACTTGGCTATATCCCGCGCAATGAAAACCAAACCATTGCCAGGCTCATGGACAATGGCATCAGGATGAAAGCCTGCATTACGGAACTCGATCCTGAGGCATTTCCTTACGGGAGTGTGAAGATGGAAGTTTGGTACGAACAGGCAGCAGAAATTGCAATGGCTGAATCAGGAAGGAGTTATCCGTTCAATACTTAATTTCAAGAATGGGTTGCTTCCGGTGCTAAAATGTCGTAATTTTATATAAATGAACGACATGTGATTCGCGAAAGCTCTACCATCAATAGGTTGTTATGGCTGAATACAGTGGTTTTGCTGTTTACGGTTTCTGGCTGTTTTGCTCCTGTAAACCTCACCTATGATAATGCCAGGATGCTGAAAAAGAATGAGATGAAAGTTCAGGCAGGAATCTCGAACTACTACGGGCCACGGATAGATTTGTCTGATAACGACCTCGTTGCCAATAACATTCATTATACAACCAATTACGGCATCCAGGTTGCTTATGGATTGGCCTCCAAAATTAACCTGGGAATCCGGTATGAGTATATGGACATTAAGAGACAACAGGCCGATATACTCTTTAAATCCCTGGATATGAAAAATACCACCTTGCATTATGTTGAGTTGGGCTGTAAAATAAAACTTTATGAGAATAAGCTTTCATTGGTTGTTCCTTTCGGAGTGTATTTCTGGGAAGGAGAATCATTTTCAATGATTGATCCACGGATCTATTATACCTTTCGTTCAAGCGATATTTTTGAATTTACTGTTGCAACAAAAGCACATATTCTGATTGCCGATGGCGTGGGTTTTGCCCCGGGTTTCAGCCTGGGAATGGGCATAAGCAACAATCCCGACAGATGGGCATTCAGGCCCGAAATCGGCTTTGATGGATGCATGAGTTTCGGATTTGGCATTGATTACAGGTTTAACAGGCCCCGTCAATAGATATTCCGGCTGACCGGCCCTACGGACTCACCATAAATATGGGCGGTGACGATAAAACACTGGTGAGTGTCATCTATAAAAAAGGTTTATGAATCTGATTACATTACTCGTTGCTGACTTATTTATCATATAGATCAGCTGAATAAGTATTCCTTATTTTTGTTTTTTCTGCCTGACATCTGCCGGAATGTTGGGATGATATTCCTGATTTTCAGGAATAGAGTATCACATTTACGCTTATCAACCCGCGGGAAATACTTGTTTATGAGTCTTTTAGCTTCTATAAGTCTCCAATACCGTACTGTATGGATTTTTCACTGAATATCAAGGTCAGGCCGATGGCTGAACAGGATAATGGAGCCGTGCTGCAGATTTATGAAGCGGGGATACTCACCCACCAGGCCACATTTGAGCAGGTTGTTCCCGAATGGGAGGTCTGGGACGGGAATCATCGCCGGGACTGCAGGCTGGCCGCTTTTTTGGAGGATAAGGTTATTGGCTGGGCTGCTTTGTCCGATGTATCAGGGCGATGCGTTTATGCCGGTGTGGCTGAGGTTAGCATTTATGTTCATTCTGAATGGCAGGGCAAAGGAGTGGGCAGCAGGCTCATGGAAAAACTAATTGCTGAATCGGAAACCGCCGGAATATGGACCCTGCAGGCTGGTATTTTTCCTGAGAACATGAGCAGTATTAAGCTGCATGAAAAATTCGGCTTCAGGATTGTTGGGGTAAGGGAAAGAATAGGTAAAATGGAAGGAGTTTGGAGAAATGTTGTTTTGATGGAACGCAGGAGCAGAGTTGCCGGAGCCTGATTCTGAGGGATTTAAAGCCAGGTAGTGGCTACCTCATGCAGGCAACCACTATTTAGAAAAAGGCTGCGAAAGATACTTTATGATTAAAAGAGCTGGCCAGGCAAAGATTTTTAATTATAAGGTACCCAGTTGTCTCCCTGTTTTTTAAACCATTTTCCCTGTTTGTCAATCCGAAATTCTGCACCGTAAGGTTTGTATTCCAGATATTCCCCACTCCAGTAATCCTTAAACATGTACCAGTCTTTCAATGCAAGTTTTAATTCTCCGTTCTTGTTGATAAAACCTCCATAAGTCTCTCCTTCGTCGCTGAAAAGAACCTTGCACATTCCTGACTGATAACTCCAGATTTCCAGGTATTTGCATGGTGCTATTTGTTCTCCCTTCAGGTTTACTATTCCCCAGAGTGTATCCTTTTTAACTTTAACTGCTTCACTTTCATAGTTGTAGAAGTCCTTCACCTTGATATCATCATAGATAGCCGGGATAATAAGTTTTCCTTTAGTGTCAACTATACCCCATTTTCCACCTTTTTGCACCCTGGCTATCATGTTGCTTGTTGAGCCAAATCCCATTTCAGAAACAAACTGATCTATCATATCATAGGAGCAGTCGAGCAACGGCTTCCCATTCCTGTCGAAAAGGCCCTCTTTACCTGCTTTCTGAACCAAAATCATGTCACCGTCCTGGTATAGTGCCTGGTCGTATATGCAGGGAACGATCAGTCCTTTCGAACTCACAAATCCATATTTAGAACCTTTGTTGACCATCCACAAACCATTGAATGGGCCTTCGGCATAGTCGTATGTACATGGGATAAACAGCACACCGGCTTTGTTAATAAAACCGATTTTATCTGCCTGGCGCACTTTGGCAAGGCCACCCGAAAAATCGCCGGCTGTTTCATATAAAGGCTGCGTAAGGATCTTGCCACCTTCCTTTATATAGCCATATTTGCCGCCTTTTGAGTAGTAAGCTATTCCCTCGTAAAAACGGGGTATGAATTCCATTTCACACGGAACCAATATTTTTCCTGTAATGGTGTCGGCAATACCACATTTATCATTCTGGACGATGAAGATTACTCCGGAGTTTGCACCCATCTGGTCATATTGTTGCGGAAGCACTGGCTTTCCGGTGTTATCTATCACTCCGTACTTGCCTGCAGCCGGATAGCCTGCTTCATTGAGCGATCCATTAAAAACTCCAATGAATCTTGATGAAACGAATGTCAGGTAATCATATTTTGGTTCAACAATATATTGCCCGCTTTTATTGATCAGCCCTCCTTTTCCTTGGTTGGCAACAATGGCAGCGTTGCCGACAAAGTTATCAGCATAGTCATACTGGCAGGGTATTGCTATTTTTCCGGTGAGGTCAGCATAGCCCCATTTATTGTTCATTGCGACCGATGAAAGGCCGCCGGCAGGGTATTGCAGGCTTTGGCAATTAAGGATAAATATTTCTTTGGCCGTTTTGTCAATGAAACCCAGATCAAGGGGCTCGCCTCTTTGCAAAGCACTCAAATCGCCCTTGGCTATAATTGCTCTTCCGTCGATGAATGGCCCTACCTGGCTGTAAATCATTGGGATAGCCATGTTTCCTTTTTTGTCGAGGCAGCCGACCTTCTTATCTTTTTCGATTCGTGCAAAACCGTTCAGGAAATTACCGATGGTATCGCAATCTGGAACCTGGATGACTTCTGCTCCGTTTCGATCGACAAAGCACCATTGCTTCCCGTTTTTGGCGGCTGAGAGATCCTCCGCGAAATTTCTGGCCAGCTGGTATTTTGCTTCCACTACCGTTTTATAGCTTACAGAATCCCGGTATCCCCAGAGTTTTGTTGTGTAATTCTGATATGGGATCAGCCTTATGGCAGGAGACTGCGCCCGCATGACTGGCGTACAGATAACCAGGCAAATCACTGCCAGGCAAAGACCTTTGAATGATTTCACTACCATAGGAAGTGTTTTTTTGTTGATCATTTTACGATAAACAGGTTAAAACGAAGGAGGATTGACCACCCAGAGACTCCGGGTTCCTTTGGTGGCAAAGGTGAAAAAAGTAAACCGCCCGGTCAATCACACGAACGTGTGATTTATTTTCATGCATGTGGATTTAACAATGCCTAACTCATCAATCACCAAAGTATCGAGCTTCAGACTGAACCTTAGATTAAACCTTAGTTCATGGATGAATGCACACTCAGGGACCCTGTTCGTAAGGTTAACGCTTGAAGGATACTTTCTTGAAGAACTTTTCGAGCAAAGGACCCGGATCAGTATCTTTTTTTGAGGCTACCATGATCAAACACCCGTCGTTCTCGTTAAATGTCACCTGTCTGACTTTTATGATAGCGCCTGATGTTGTCAATGTATAACTGTTGCCATTCACCAGCGGGTTTTCATAGAAACTTTTAATGTCTGATACTACGGCTGAATTTATATTGACCTCATTGTCTATGATCATTTTGTGAGGGTTTTTGCCGGCGCTCTGAACGGCAATAACTGCTTTGTCAGTAAATTCATATGTTTTTATTACATATTCTGCTCCATTGTATCTTGACTTGTAGCTGGTTGCATTAAACATAGAGTTGTTTTCGGAATATTTTTCTGCTATAGTATCAGGAAAAGTTGCTGTGACATGTTTTTCGAATAACATCTTTTTAATAGGATCAACAGGTTTTGCATTGGAAATTCCTGCCGATATACCTGATGTGGCGTTTAACGTGTTTTGGGCAATTGATGAAGAAGGTGTTCGTGTGATATTTAATCCGGCATCACCACTAATACATCTTATTCCATCGCCTGCTCCTGTGAATGGAGTAAGTAAATATTTATCGTATGAAAAATCCAGGGCGTATGCCCTGTTAGTGTCTGAAGGGTTTATTGTGGATGACCATAAAGATCCACGGTCAGACCAATTGTTAAATCGGGTACCCCACGCTGCGCGCACCGCACTTTTGGGGATAAATTCCGGATGTTTTATCAGAATGGAATCAAGCAGTGAAGCCCAATCGTCTTTTGAAGGAACTCTCCATCCTGCCGGACAAACATTTCTTTTATCAGATGCAACATGATAATTATATATCAGACCGGTCTTTTGTGCAGTGGTGGAATCATTATTGAAATAACAATATGCTCCGATTCCGGTTTCACCCATTGTTCGCCAGATATTCTGTTCAGGCGCAAATATGATACCGGAGCCATTTTGATAATGCTTGACTCTAAGATTCTCGGCCATTACCTGTGAAGTGCCGATTCGAATAGTTTTGTATTTGTTCCCGTCAATATCTTTTACAGATTGGGCCAGAGCAGATAGCCCGGTAATGATGCATATTAAGAGACAGATGGTCTTATTGATGAGACTTTTCATAAAATGGATTGTTAGTCTTGATTAGTTGAAATGCCTGCTAATACAACACAAGGTTGAGAGGACAAAGTTGCTAAATGTGTAATGGCAGTCAATCACACGAACGTGTGATTTTAAGGATTGCAATGTAAATTTTCTTTTTCGGTTATCGGTTCATAAACTTCAGCAATACTTCAGTGCGGGTGCGTACCTGGAGCTTTTGATAAATCTTGTGAATATGTGTGCGCACTGTTTCAATATTGATAAAAAGAGCATTTGCAATCTCTTTATACAGATATCCTTTGGCAAGATACGTGAGAATTTCTTCTTCCCGCGGAGTGAGGTTAGCATCGGGGAACTGGTATGCCGCAGGTTTCATAAATGCCTGAACAACTTTGCGGGCTATTTCGCCACTCATGGGTGAGCCACCGTTCACAAGATCCGTTATGGCTTCAAGAAGTCTGGCAGGGGGAGTTTTCTTGAGCAGGTAACCCGTGGCGCCTGCAGCCAGTGATTTGAAGATTTCTTCGCTGTTGTCGAATACAGTCAGCATCATCACCTGTATTTCGGGATGGGCGCTCCGGATGCACACCACACAATCAATGCCGTTCATGCCCGGCAGATTGATGTCCATAAGCACAACATCGGGCAGCGTTTCGGGAATATTTCTCAGAGCATCTTCAGCCGAAGCGCAGGCTGCAACACAATTGAACCCGCGGGATCCGCTTATCAGTATCCTCAGTCCCTCTCGCACAGCCTGGTCGTCTTCCACAATAAGGATCTTTATATCCCGGTCCATCTCGTTATATGGTTTTCTTTCTGCAAAGTTATTCTGTCAGTCGCTCTTTTGTTATCACACGTTAGTGTTAACTTTTATACTTTCAGGCTTACCGAGAAAGTAATATTCGTACCCTGGTCCGGGCTGGAGTTTATGTTAAAACTGCCTCCGAGTTCCTGGGCACGCTTCTGCATGTTAATCAAACCATTCCCGGTACCAGCCAGCCCGGCAGTATCGAAACCACAGCCATCGTCCTGAATGCCCAGTGCAAGCCTGTCGTGCGTGAATTCAAGACTGAGCGCTACCTGTGCAGCGTTGGCATGTTTAACAATATTATGAAGTGATTCCTTGGCAATGAGAAAAATATTTCTCCTGAGTTCGGCATTCATTGGATAGGGCGGAACATCTTCCGGGAACTGAAAATGGCAGTCGATACCAGCCGATTCGAGATACTCGGAAGCATATCGTCTCAGGTAGGAAGCAAAGCTGTCAAGTGAATCATTTTTTGGATTCATAGCCCAGATGATTTCGCTCATCTCATCCACCACATTGCCCGAAATTTCAGAAATCCGGGATATGATCGACATAGATTCCTGCCGGTCATCTTCCCGGTTTTTGGCCAGTTCACTTAATATGCTGATGCGTGTGAGGCTCGCTCCAACCTCGTCGTGCATGTCTTTGGCAATCCTTAGTCTCTCTTTGTTTATGGCGTTCTGTTTTTCCAGTTCCCGAAGTTTATCGCGGTAGCGAATATCCTGTATCTTTCTTACAATCAATATTGTAGCAACAAACAGCAGCAATGCTGTCAATCCATTGAACCACCATGTTTTCCAAAAAGGCGGGCGAATGGTGAATGTGAGCAGGCATAAGGCATCGGATATATTTTTGTATGAATCAGCACATTTTACCAGCAAACTGTATTTACCCGGCGACAGGTTACGATATGAGAATTCGGGATTTGTTGACATTCTGCTCCATTCAGCCTGGTAACCTTTAAGGCAGAATGAGAATTGCTGCATACCGGGATTGAAGTAGTCAGTTGTAAAAACGCTGCCACTGATATGAGGCGAACGCCAGTTAATTTCGAGATTAAGAAGGCCCGGGGGAATTCCACCAGAATAGGCAGTGTCGGAGATGCTCAGGGAGATAATCCGTATATCAGGAGCCGTTTTTACGGGTTTGAATGTAAGCGGATTAAATCCATTGATGCCGTTGATGCCACCGAAATATATCCAGCCGCTTGGGCTCTGTAAACATGCGTTGGAGTTAAATTCGAGTGACTGGAGATTATTTCGGGTATTGAACCAAATTATGCGGTCCAGTTTTTCAGTAATACATCCGACGCCCCGGTTGCTGCTGAACCAGAGACGGTTATACGGATCGGGAACCAGGGTATATATCACGTGGTTACGCAATTCTTCGGTGACAGGCAAAGCCGGCAACATTTTACCCTCCTTTGTATAACGCCTGATACCGTGTTCGGTAGCCGACCATATAACTCCATCCAGCATGAGCAGCGCATAAACAGGCTCTGGATTTACAGGTTCATGCTTAAAAGCATTTTGCAGCGATCTGATGCCTTCCGATGCAGTAGTGATATACAGCCCGAACGGCGTACCAATCCAATAACGCGTGCCTTCTTTGCAGAAAGCCCTCATATAGGCGAACTCTGCCGAAGAGATAAGTGCAGGTTTGCCGGAAGTCCTAAATATATGCATATGGTTGCCGGACAGACTTATCATGGTATCGTTACCATACTTTAATAGCTTATCAGCTTTAAAATATGGCTGGTGACTAAATATGAGTGCTCCTGATGTATCTGTAACATACAAACCTTTGTCGGTGGCCAGCCACAGGTGGCCATAGCGGTCGGCAGCGATATCAAGAAAATAAATTTCGGCAGGCACCTTATTCAACTTCATTTTTAAAGCAACCGAAAGGTCTTCTGATAATTTCCACAAACCATTTTTAAAGGTGCCCGCATAAATGCTGTTGTTCAGATATGCCAGGCAGCGTGTAAACCCGGTTTTGGCATAGTTAAACTGCATCTGATCAGGCGAATAACAAAACATTCCATCGCTGTCGGTGCCAAACCAAAGATTCCCCTGCTTGTCCTCAAATACCGCAATAATCTCAGGTTGTAAGGGGAAAGTGTGGTTGCCTTCACGTATGAAGATGTCGGCCTGTGACGTGATTCCGTCCCTGATGCAGTAAAGTTTTCGGGCTGAACGATCAGATATCCAGATGATTCCTTTGCTGTCGGCAAACATATGACCCAGAGTAAATCGGCGGGTGTTTGCAGCCACTTCAAGCTTACCACTGCCCTTGTATCCAAAAATCTTATCACCAGATAATATCAGCGCATTTCCTGATTTGTCGATGGCAAGTCCCTGGCATCCATCGTCAAGCTTTATCCAACGCGCATTATTTACTTTCTGAATGGAGTTTCCGATTCTCTCGATGATGAGAATTCCGCCATCCGAATCAACAACCAGGTCGCCCCTGTGGGTGATAACGTCGTGAGTGGCGAAGAAATCACCAGGAACGGGATTTTTATCAGGGAATTGAAGATTTACCGGGATTATTTTGTTTCCGCTGATGTATGCAAGCTTTTTGTCGGCCAGCCACACCATAGGCTGACGGGCACAAAGGTGGGTGAGAACGCGCGGATAATAACCGGCTTTATGGATGATTGTATGGAACTTACCTGATGAGGAATTGAATTCGAGCAGCGACGAAGAGGTTGAGATAATGAATTCGCCAGGCCGGTGTTCCACAATTTCCCGCATTATATTGTCGGAATACTCCCCCGAAACCGGATCAGTCACCCTGAATGACCTGAATTCCTTGCCATCAAAGCACTGCAGGCCGTCGCCGGTAACCATCCAAATAAGCCCCCGGTTATCCTGTATCACCTGGCTCACCATGCTTTGGTTCAGGCCCTGCTCGGTGCCGTATGATGTAACAAAAAGTTGAAAAGCATTTCCAGTTTGCTGCGCAGATGCAAGTGATGCCATGAGGATTATGACCAGGAAGCAGGTAACAGTGAATGCCCTGTTCATTAAAGCCTGATGCTTAGTATCCGGTAATTGTGTCATAAAATGCAACAGGGTAAAGATAGGAAACCAATGTGAAAACGAAAAAGTATTTTGCCGAAGATATTCCTGCAATGCTTCTTTGCGATATTGAGAAACCTGCTTTGATTGCCATGTAATGTGGTTGGGAACTAATTCATGATCATGGCGCATTGTGTGCACGTATATTTTAAACCGAAAAATTCTTTTATAAAGAAGTTGCCAAAGCGCTTCTAAACAATAATTCAGAATCCCCGGCTCAAAGCCAGAGAAAGCCTCTGACAGAGCATTGCCGGCTGCAATTCAGAGGAATATTATGCTGGTAATGTCTGACAGTGTCGAGATCGTGCAACGTAAATGCTTTTGTTAACCTAAGTCAAACAAGCGTATAATCACGGGGCTCTGCGCCCCGGGATACGTCGCAAGGATATGGATGGTGAGGCAACTTCAGCAATGCATCCTCACTACAGATAACGGCATGTATTTGTGACATCATGTCAGCAATGGTAGTAATAATATTTTGCACGGTGTTATTTAGAAGAATGGTAAGAAATCTGTGTTATTTGCCTTTAGCCGGACAGGCTTTTATGTTGGTGAGCTTAATAAGTATTTCTTATTTTTGTTTTCCGGCAGATATGATCCTGCATGTTGAGATGATTCTGCAGCCTTCCCGGGGAGCTTCTGCGCATCTGTTTGCCAGTGGATTGTTAACTCCGGAATACCGTGATTAAATAAATCTACAGGATCTGATGAAACGTCAGAACCAGTAATTCAGGTGTTTAAACAATATTTGCATTTATTGTTCTAAGCTGACCGGCAATCACTTCAAACAAGATTGAATATTGCACCTGTGAAATAATGACTTAAAATATGCAAGTTATGACAAGAACGTGTTTCCTTGTAATAGTAATGCTCATGCTTGTGACGGCGGGCTGTGAAAGAAAAAGTCAGACGGTGAAAGAAGAGCAATTGAAACTGACAGAAGTGATTAAGGCCGATACAACCCCCAGAGTGACAGGCATAGGAGGGATATTCTTTTTTTCTGAGGACCCTTCGGCAACCAAAACCTGGTATTCGAAAAATCTAGGACTGGTTACCAATGAGTATGGATCTGTGTTTGAGTCCAGGAATGCCAACCGCCCTGATGAGATTAACTACCTGGTTTGGACTCCGTTTAAAGATAAGAGCGACTATTTTGTACCATCGAAAAAGCCTTTCATGATTAACTACCGGGTGCAGAATCTCAGGGGACTGGTGAGGCAACTGAAAGCCGGCGGCGTCAATGTCCTTGATACCATCGAAACCTATGACTACGGGAAGTTTGTTCACATCATGGACCCCGAAGGAAATAAAATCGAATTGTGGGAACCTGTTGACAGCGTGCTGACAAAAATGGGCGGTAAAACAACAAAGTAAAGGAATTGGCGAAACAGCCGGCATAATCTAAGTTTGAAACTGGTTTTGTTGTCCTGTTTGCCCGATAATGTATTAACTTTACTCTCGAAATCAATTCTTTAACGCTATGAAAACAAAGCACCTTTTCGGAGTCATCCTGGCCATGCTGGTGATTATTCCGGGCATTTCATTCTCACAGGAAACCAAGGTTAAGGAACCCATCAAACCGGCTCTCCTTATCATCGATATTCAGAATGCTTTTCTGCCTATGATCCCCGAAAGGGAAAAAGAGGTGGCTTTTTATTGCATCAACAATTATATACAGTTATTCAGAAGTCATAATCTGCCCATCATAAGGGTTTATCACCAAAGTAAGGAATATGGTGTTGAACCCGGCACCGATCAGTTCGAGTTCCCGGCATCGGTTGAGATTAAGCCTGAGGACGCTAAAGTGATTAAGACCTATCCCGATGGTTTCAATAAGACCGACCTGGATAAAGTAATCCGTGAGTCGGGAAGCAACACATTGTTTCTTTGCGGATTAAGCGCAGTAGGCTGTGTCCTGGCGACCTGGATAGGTGCAAACAACCATGATTACCAGGCATTTCTGCTAAAGGATGCCATTATGAGTCATAACGAGGAATACACACACAATGTTGAGGTGATGTTTGATGCGGTTGGTTATGAAATGGTTAAGCTTATCGTTGAGAATGCGGGTAAATAAATCGATTTTTGATTGAACGGTTAGTCAATAGAAAAAATTAATCAAGATACCTTGATATTTATCGCTGGTAAAAGGCACAAGGGGCAGAGTGATTCTTTTATAGAATATTAATCAGGAAATGATGATTATTGTCTTTGATTCGGCATCAGATATTAAGCTATTGATTATTAATCAGATGCTTGTATAGTTCATAGTTGTCATGATCGAAGCAACAGAAGATCACTTTTTCGATTGAGCTGTTTTCTGATAAGTATCGTTCGACCTCGGTTACTGCGATTTGTGATGCTTCTGCTTTGGGATACCCGTAAACGCCGGTGCTGATATTGGGAAATGCAATGGTTTTACATGTGTTTTGAGCAGCCAGTTCCAGGCTGTTTCGGTAGCAATATGCCAGTTTCTGGGCTTCTCCATGGGATCCGCCATGATAAACCGGGCCAACAGTATGGATGACAAATTTTGCCGGCAGGTCATAGCCTTTGGTAATCCTGGCTTCACCGGTGGGACAACCTCCGATATTGCGGCATTCTTCAAGCAGTCCCGGTCCGGCAGCGCGATGTATGGCGCCGTCAACACCGCCGCCGCCGAGAAGGCTCCGGTTTGCTGCATTTACAATGGCGTCAGCAGCCAGTTTGGTGATATCACCCAGTATTATTTCAATTCTGTCATCCGGCATGGCTTATAAGAACCTTGCATTTATCTGTATCATGATTTTGAATAAAATGGCCTCTTTTATTTCTTTTCCGGGAAGTGCACTTTCACGGCATCGAGCATTTCAGTATGCAGTATGGTGTTGGTTGCCAGCATTTCGCCACCAAAAATATAATCATTTTTCCCTTTGAAATCAGTGACCTTGCCGCCGGCATTTTCAACCAAAAGCGCGCCTGCCGCTACGTCCCACGGGTGTAAACCGTATTCGTAAAAGGCTTCGCACCGGCCGCAAGCCGTCCAGGCGAGGTCAACGGCAGCGCTGCCCAGTCTTCGGAGGCCCGAAGTGTTTTCGGCAAAGTACATAAACAAATCCATGTAGCCTTTCATGCGGCCGTAGTCGTAATACGGAAAACCGGTTGCCAGCAGTGCATTACTCATCGTTGATTCACCGGAAACCTTTATTATTGCGCCATTCAGAAACGAAGGAGCGCCCAGCCATGTATAAAAACATTCATCGAGGTTGGGTTCATAAACCACCCCGAGTATCGTTTCATTTCCATCCATCAGGGCAATGCTCACTGAATAAAGCGGAATCCTGTGGATGTAATTGGTAGTGCCATCGAGCGGATCAACCACCCAATTGTAACGGTCTCCTTTCTGGGTTGAGGTGCCTTCTTCGGCTATAAACCCGGCATCGGGGATAAGTTTCTGCAATGCTGCAACTATTTGTTCTTCAGAAGTTTTATCCACATACGTGACAAAATTATGCAGCCCTTTCACTTCTACATCGCCTGAACTGACTTTGTTGATTTCAGCCTTCTGGAATTGTCCCGCTTCCCTGGCAATCTCTATCACCGAGTGGCAAATATTTTCAAGGTTCATGAATTGAAAGATTTTGAGTAATCAGAGTTAGGAGGGAATTTCTGTTTTTGACTTTTTATATTGCCGTCTGAAGTAAACGATGATAATAATTCCGGCAATGAAAAGGCATGTTGAGATAATTTCGGCCTGTGTGACCTTCATGCCAAGAAAATCGAAACGGTTGTTTACCCTGATTTTCTCAATGAAAAACCTTTCGAGGCCGTTCATCATCAGATAGATGCCAAAGAGAACGACCGGAGCTTTCACGGGCTTTCGCAATATCCAGAGTATTATAAACCAGAACAGAGAGATGATGGATTCGTACAATGGTGTAGGGAATACGGGACTGGCAAGCACACGGCAATGATCTCCGGCGCACGAAGCAATAGGAATGCCTTCGTTGATCACATTATGCGGATAGTTAAAGGCCCAGAGCCAGTCGGGCAGCCAGGTGAGCCATTCGGGCTTGGGCATTGTATTCTCAATGCCCCAGCAGCCATCGCCGGCAAACTGGCAGCCAAGCCTGCCGACAGCATACCCGATCATGATGGCTGGTGCTGCCGCATCAACAACATGATGCCAGTCGAGTTTTATCTTTTTCATATACCACAGCAGGGTGATTACCGTAACAATGAGCCCGCCGTAAAAGGTGAGTCCGCTGAACGAAAACAGGCTATGGACAGGGTTTCGGAGAAAATCACCGAAATTGTCGAGGATGTCGAATATCTTTGAACCAACAAGGGCTGCTATAACGGCGATAATCAATATGTTCCAGGTGTGATCTTTGGGGTGGATCACCTCATCTATGTACTCCTGCTTCACTTTTTTCAGCTTGTTTTGCCTGATGATCTGGGAGATTGCATAGGCTGCTGCTGCCAGCATTCCGAGCCAGGCATTCCCCGATGACGAAGTGAGATAATGCTGCGGATTGCGCGAAAACTCTTCGTATTGAGTCATGATACCACCGAATTTCCAAACGATGATAAAGGCAGCAAGCGTTCCGATAAGAATTTCGCTGGTTGTGGGAGGCTTGTTTTTAAGGGTTTTGCGCTTCTGCGGAAGCAGCAAACCTTCTTTTTCCTTCCGCCGAATCTCAAAATAGAGGACAGTGGCACCGATCAGGAAGGCCATTGCAAGAAAAAAACCGTAGGTTTGAACCGGCAGGTTCCAGTTCGTGCCCAGCAGGTAGTTGATCAT
>DAONEL010000050.1:0-18496 GCA_035403045.1 Bacteroidales bacterium | reverse complement strand
CCGATAATTATAAGGGCACGCGAATACCTGAACTGAAGGGGCAACAACGCGTAAACAACCAGTGTAATGATCAGCCCGGCTCCTACACCCCTCACTATCCGCCAAAGACTGATTGGTTTATCATAACCACCAGAAATATATACAGATATGATAAGAATGAGGATAAAAGCCGGCAAGTTATAGAGGAAAAATTCCTGCGGGTAGTGACCTCCCGTCGGGTAGATAACAGCATGTTCCCAATATCGTGTGATAAAATAAATACCTGTGTACGTGATGATTGCATCTGTGATAGGGAGAAGAATTTTCCTGGCGGCGCGATAAAGTACCGAAATGGATGCCCGGAAGTAAATGGCAAGGTTTATGAGAAATGAGAATAACCTCGCATTCTGGCGGCTGAAATGTTTACCAGCGAAGATGATCATCGCGTTGTAAAACATGAAAACATAGTTCAGGCTGCCCTTTTTCGTGCTTTCGCCTTTATAATGAATGATCCTCGTTTCGGGGAAATAGTAGTTCTTATAACCTGCCTGGGTGATGCGGTAGGAGAGGTCGATGTCCTCGCCATACATGAAAAATTGCTCATCGAGCAGGCCGGTTTTTTCAAGTGTTGATTTCCGCAGCAGCATGAATGCCCCGGCCAGCACGTCCACCGGGTTGGTTTCATCGCAGGGCAGATAACCCATGTGATAACGGTTGAAAGTGCGCGAATGCGGGAAAAGCTTAGAAAAGCCGAATATTTTGTAAAAGGCTACCATGGGTGTCGGCAAGCCTCTTTTTGATTCGGGCAGGAAACGCCCGGTACCATCCACCATTTTCACACCAAGCCCGCCGGCATCAGTGTGCTCATTCATAAAGGCAACCACCTTACGGAACGTATCCGATTCCACGACAGTATCGGGATTCAGTAACAGTATATATTCACCTTTTGCCTGCCTGATAGCCTGGTTGTTAGCTTTCGAAAAACCTACATTACCGGTATTTGCGATACAGAGAACATCGGGGAATTTCTCCTTCAGCATCTTCACCGAACCATCCACCGAGGCATTGTCAACAACGAATATCTCTGTTTCAATGCCCTGGCTGGCCGTAATAACCGAATGCAGGCATTGTTCAAGGAAATACCTTACATTGTAACTGACTATGACGACGGATAGTTTCAAGAAGAGAAAAACAATTATAGGCAAATATCGGAAAAATTGGTGAGAGTTTTTTGTGATTCTAAGCGGCTGAGTGAAATGCGGGGATTAGATTGGTTTACAGTTTCATGGCGTTGGTTGAAGAATTGGAAATTCTGAAAAGTTGAGATATTGTGTTACCTGATGCAAAGCCGAAAAATGTTTCAACGTTTGACATATAGGCTCCGGGACGAACATTAAAGATAAGGTTACAGAGAACTGCCATTGATTGTTATAACTATTAATAAAAATGAACTCAAGGGTCTTATAATCTGCCCCGTGAGTTAATTTGCTGATTTCTGTTAGTTTTACCTGATTATGAATTTGCCCGAAACCTCTTTGTCCTGTTTGCATTGGTAAATGTATGCTCCGGATGCATATCGTCTTGTATCCAGCACTTTTTGTCTTTGCCTGCCGGTAAGTGTAAGTGTTTCAATTTTTCTGCCGGTATTGTCTGTAATTGTGACTGTTACTGATGTTAATTTTTCCGGTAAGGCGTATTCAAAAGTAATCCATGTTGTCGCCGGATTTGGAGCTACACTAATCTTTATCTCCGATGGCAATTCAACAACAGTTGATGGATTCACAATACTGTGCTTCGTTACATCATTATATCTTACACAGTTGCAATAAGGAGTTCCGGTCATAAATTCGAGTATGCCTTTTGCCTGAGTGGAAGCAATTCCTGTGTTGGTAGCGGCAATAACCGATAATTGTTCTTTTTCGGCATTGGTAAGCATAGCCAGGTTTCTGCCTGCACTTAACATGTTTATCTGCAAGTTTTTTAGTTCGCATATCTTTTGATAATCTGCCGAATCGCTCGCGGATAATTCATGCAATCCAGGGATCAGTGTTAACATGGTTTGCGTTGCTGCATAATTTCCTGTTTGCAGGTAAGCATCTACCATTTGGTAACGGCTGTTCAGGTCGCCACGGTTATCAAACCAGTTGATAATATCTGTTTGGCTTACAATGCTGTCATTAAGTTTGCTGCGGATAATATCTGAAGCGGCATTGGCTTTTTGTGTGTTGTATGCGTTTAATTGCTCTTGCAGCACTGTCTTATAGGAGGTATTGCCAGCTATTGCCCTCAATAAATCAATCATATATGAAGGCAGCGGATTTTCTTTCGATCCGAGGAAGGACAGGAATGACTCATCCCTCATTTCATCAGGGTTGGCCGATAGAATCTCAAAAAGAACTGATTCGGGCAATACATCCGTTTTTAATACTGCCTGCATGAGTACTTGTTGCGAAAGGTGCGGCGAATCGCCCAGCAGTTTAGCACGTAATTCCCACATTTCCGAGGGAATACTTGTTTCTATATCTTCGACTGTATTGGCTGTACTTCCGCCATCTTTCAATGTTTCATAAATATACTTAACATTATTGTAGGCTGAATAGCTGTCGGCATACTGAGCTTCCAATGCATCAATCTGCGTCTGGTTAAGCTGGACCGGGTTACCGGTTCCTCCTCCATAATGTGAAGGACAGGTGTTGGCATTTGCAGTGAGTATCAATTGTATCCCGCTGTATGTAGTTGGCGCCATTCCTGTCGAATAGTAATATCTTACCTGGGAAGCGCCTTCGTTAAAGAAATTGACCGAAGCATTGGGGGAAAATGTATTTCCCGCCGCTGTTGATGAGCCGCTGCGTTGGTAATAGGATATCCTGGAATTCGAATTATTTGTTACAAAGAAATCATATTTGTTTCCGGCATTCAGGTTGCAAAGGTACGTCAAACCTGTAGGTGGTATGGCATTGGTGGTGGCATTCAGCAGGTCGGCTACATTTCCTGTGGTCAGATTTTGGTATGTGTTCTTATAAATTTCGTTGTAAGCCTGGCCTGAATTAATCGTTTCAATGCCTGTCCACGAATAATTTGTCGGGATATTATCTGATGTAAAATTGTTTCCTTCAATAGCATATCCGGTGCAGTTTAATAAGTTAATACCAACACCATAGTCCGGGCAATTGGCGGATGATGCCATTTGGAAATTGCTTTGCAGTACCACGGCATTGTTAACATTGCGCAATTCGATGCCATAGCCATTATCGGTAAACACTGCATTTTGAACATTAATGGTATTAGAAGTTTCGGCATTGGAGGCATTAATACCGTATTCGAAGCCGTTAATATTGGTCTTAACCAGGTTTTCATCAGGGCAAGGCAAAGTTTGCGAGTTACAAATGGGATAAATATGATATCCTGCATCCAAAGAATGGATTCCATACCCGCTGCCTTTTACGGTCCGGTTATTAATAAAATCGCAACCATAAAGTTTCACTCCTTTTACCGACCATAACGAAACTCCGGTATAGAAAGGGGAAGCATTAGCCGGGTAGTTGTCATCAACAGTGAAGGAACAATCACGGAAATAGCCCAGATTATCGGTTTCGCTTCCATTGGAAGGGTGAAAATTGCGGTATTTCATAAATTCAACTCCACGCCTGCAATTCTTGAATGTCGCGCTTTCTGCCTTTATTATCCCGCCTATCGAATTCCAATCATCGGGTTTCCAGTTGGTGATGCCATTGGCTGCATTTTCGATTACTGCATGGTTTTTGAGTTCAACAGTACCCTGAGCACAAACACCATTAAGTGTATATTGATGCTGACTGGTATTTCCCCATACCTCGATACCAGGCCATTGACTTGTGCCATTATTAGTTAGGTGGGTAGCACCAAGTGTTAGTTTTGTCTGCTGCATTACAATCACTTTGCTTTCTGAAGAAAATGTAAGTTCCGAGTTGTTAATACTCAATTCACCCGATTTTACTAACAACCTGGCTTTAATGAAATTGCAGTTGATATTATTGCAAACACCCGGCGTGTTTGCATTATCGTAAACAACGTCCATTGTGGCATTATCTACGGCTTCAAAAGTAATATTTTGACCTGTATGCAGATTACCTTTTATGATCAGCTTATTGTCACCGCGCTTGGCTCGTATAATTACATTATTGCCCAATTCAAGGCTGCTACCTGCATCAATAGTTATTGTGCTGTTATACATATCAATACGTACCCCATCATTAACAGTTAATGTTGCATTATTGGCTACAGTTGGCGTAAAACGCGATACCATATTTGCCTCAAAAATCGTATTTGTTGTTATGGGTGGCGCTTGCGGACCCTGCGCAATTAAATCATATTCAATAGAAAGAAATGCATTAGGGCTATTATTCAGATAGGATGGCATTTGTTTATTATGTTCATCGCAAACCAGTTCAAACTCCTCACCCCATCGGTTATCAACCATTGAAAAATCAATTACTTTTTCATTCCCTGTTTGATATGATGTAAATGTCGCTAATAGAATTTTGCCAAAATCTTTGTCCTTAAAAAAATAACTATAATCGAGTATAACTTCAATAGGTTCATAATTTAAGAAGGGATTTGGGTAATAGTCGCCTCTAAGCGGGAGTTCTCCACCTTGAATACTTACCAATTCATTCCTTTTAAGATATGCAGCCAATTGTGAAGGACCGGAAGGATAAGGTGAATTGGCCAACTCGCGCCATCCGCTGAATAGGTTGAGGCTATTCCTCTTCGCATGAGTGAGTTTGACTTTAAGTAAAATTTCCGGATCGGGAACAATCGGATTAATGCCCCATATATTCTGATCATTATACAAACAACGGTAGAGTATCCATTTAAAACCTTTATTTCTAAACGGTGCATCAACACCATAACTATCGGCCATCTTAAATGCACCAATTTCCCAGTCGCGCAGGTCAACAATGCCATCGCTAGTAATATCCAAATCGTTTGTAAATTGGTTATCATGATTAACATCGAATTTTACTCCATCGTCATAACCGACTATTGTAACCTGATGACCGCAAACAGGAGTAAAATCAATAATTACATACTCACCAGTACTTTCACTTTCAGATGATAGAGTATAAGAAAAATTATTCCAGTAGGATGAGCCGGTTGTTAAAATCCCCCCTGTGGTACTGCTATCACCATGATCGCTCAGGTAATGTTTAATAGTTTCAAGGTTTTCACCATTCTGACCAATAGTAACCGCAAACGCGCTGTTGATTCTGTTTTGTAACCTTTTTTGCCAAAGGTCGTAACCATGCAGCCACCTTCGGTAATCGCCGGCAGTATCATTGCCCCAGTCTGCTATTGATGACACCCCTGTTTGTTGAATTAAATTAAAAACGCTGCTTGGAGAAGTGCCTTGTCCAGGAGCCCCTTGATTAATATGATTATAGATAGAGTGTGTAGCATAAATACGTTCATCGGAATTGGCTTCAGTATTGTTGAGTCGGTTATACTCATAAGTAAATACCGAAAATACAACTGATGAAGGTACACAACTGCCACCATAATTACCCTGGTGATGAAGACGGATATTACCTAGTGAATCGTGAGGGAAATATATGTTAGTTGAGTTATCAACAGCCTGAGGCAACGCCATTGTAGCCGATTGCAGAGTAATAACCAGGGGTGGCAAACCTGCCATCCAGGCTGAGTCAGGGGTAAGCCGCCCCAGTAATTTTGGGCATTAAGAGTAAGGCTACTGCCAAATAAACAACTTGCAGCAACAATAATAAGTAATTTGAGCTTCATTATAAACGAGAATTAAAGGTGAATTATTTTTGAACTAAAATTTATATTTCTTCCGGTAAGATTCATAAGGTATATACCTGCAGGTACCTCAGGCAGGCTTAGCTTTATTTTGTCAACAAAATGTATATCTTTTTTACTAAAGACGACCTGCCCATAGCTATTATAAATAGTTGCATTACAGCGTTTATAAATTGTTGAACTTCCCTTGTATTCTACTTCAATATAATCATTAAAAGGATTAGGATAACATACTGTTTTTTCAATTCTATTATAAGGTGGAATAAACAGCGATTCAGGTACCGACAAAGTGTCAACAGTTCGAAATAAGGTATTATCATCACATATCCACAATTTTCCAATATGATCAAGCTTTATATCTCTGATAGTGTGATAATCTTGATAAAGCCCTTCATTTATGTAACTATACGTTTCTCCGTTGTCTTCTGATAATAATACCCCACCAATTGATTGCATCAGCCCCAAAACAATTTTGCCGTCTTGTAAAGTAAGAGTCTTTAATGGTGTAACTGCCCATGGCAGCATATGCGTCCAAGCGGCCTGATCAAAATCGTAACGATAAATTCCGTCGGCAAACTGTCCCAGCAGCAACCTGCCGCTTGTGTCCATGCTCACCGACTGCGGATCACCCGAAGAAAGAAAAAGCTGCCAGGTTTTACCTAGGTCAGTTGAGGAATACACATTTCCGGGAATATATTCTGAATTATCAGTAATCTCAGTAGTGGCATAGATGATTCCATTAGTGCCAAAGCAAAAGTCTGTTATATTTTCAAAATAGTGAAGATCATGGTGAATTGTTAACACTTTTTTCCATGTCAATCCATTGTCAGCCGATCGAACAATACCATTCACTGAATAACAACCTGAAAGGAATATACTGTCATAACCATATGCCAGATTTTCATAATAAAGAGGATCGTTGAGTGTATTTACAACTTCAGTCCATGAATCACCCCGGTCGGTTGATCGTAAAATCCTGTAAGTGGCTGTTATAATAATATTGTCGTACTTATCAACACTCACATCATCGCTCCTGCCGGTAAATATTTTTTGCCAGGTGGTGCCATAGTCCTTGCTGCGGAAAACACCTGCCGAATCGCCACTGCATGCAAGATAAACCCAGTTGTTGGAATTAAAGGCTATTCCTTCCATATATGAATAAGGGTTGAACTCAAGAACTTTTTCCCAAAAGGGCTGGCCTAGAGCGGCAGTATTTACCAGCCAACAAATCAAAAAAGCAAAACAATTTCTCAGAAACTTCCTCATATTTTCTCCTTTTAAATAGTATCATAAAAATACAGTAAAAAATACAAATTTGACTTCCAAAAAGGGTTATTGATGCTCTGTCAAAACATGCTGAAAACTCAAGCTAATGAAAAAGCAATCTGGCTGGCAGTCAGTGACAGATCACTTCTCAAAATGCTCATAATCCTTACAAACCAGCACCTCTTCGGTGCGCATCTTTTTGATGAGCTTGTTGAAATGTTCTTTCTTACAGGTTTCGAGCCTGACAAAACCGTGAGTCACATTTTGCTCATCGGTGAAGAAATAGTTTTTGCATGTTTCGCAAAGGCTGACCTGATTTTCCATTGCTGGCCTGGATTAGTAACTGAAATAATTCCGGTGATTCCGGTTTACCTATCAAATTTACTCAGAATAACAATATCCTGGTAATCGAGGAAGTTATTTCTGCCGCACCATTGTCCGTAGTGTATTGATTTGACATGCAGTCCGTTATGTAAAAAGATGCCTTCGAGCCATTCCTGTTTGTATGCAACGTTGGCAGCATCAACTTTGGAAGAGTGCAGCCTGTAATGTCCCTTGTCGTAGGGAAAGTTCATGTGGGTAGGACTATCGGCCATCAGTTTTTCCGATTCATCGTTGAGCAGGAAGAACGACGCGAAACATGTTGCCCCGGGCTTCATCACCCGGCTGATCTGGGTTATGTAATTGGCTGTTTCTTCGGCGACCATGTGGGTGAACACCGAGGTGAGAAATACGAAATCGAAAACCTCATCATCGTATGGGAATACAAACGATGAGGCATATGCCTGTGTGGCGGTGTTGTATAATGAATTGTGCAGTGAAATATGCTGAAACCGGAAGTTGGGATGCCTGCTGCTGATATGTTTCCTGCACCAGTTGATACCGCTTATTACTACATCAAAACCATCGTAGGAGCCTTCTTTGCCCAGGTAACCTGAGAGCGGAACTGCCATACGGCCAATGCCGCAGCCCACATCAAGTACATGGTGGTCAGGCTGCAGCCTGCCAAAATCCTTAAAGAAGCCAAGGAATTTTTCACCCTGCTTCATGTAGTCCCCGTGTCCGACAAAGATCATCCCGCGTGGTGGAACACAATCAGGCCGCCTGTTTAGCAGGAGGTCGAGCGTGTCGGCAGGCAGAAACCATAACCTGCGGGCCAAAGGCCTCAGGCTGGCAGGAATGGAGTAGAAAAGGGCGCGTTTCATTACTTAGCTTCTGGATTAGAAATTAAATCAAGCAAACCGTTAATAATTGTGAGCGGATGCGGCGGATTTCCCGGAATGTAAAGATCAATTCTGACTTTATTCAGGATTTTCCTGTTAAGGGCTTCACTTTCAGCAAAAATACCACCGCTTATCGCATCCACACCACAAAGTATAAAAACTTTGGGTTCGGGGACGGCTTTAAAGGTTACTTCGAGGGCTTCTGCCATGTTTTCCGAAATGGGGCCTGTTACTACAACACCATCAGCATGCCGGGGTGATGCCACAAATTCAATCCCGTGGCGGCCCATATCAAAATTGGCGTTTCCGCAAGCGTTTAGTTCAAACTCAGCCGAATTATCGCCGCCCGCTGATACCTGCCTCAATTTCAGCGATTTGCCTAAAACGGATTTGATTCTTTTATCAATCGCCGACTGATCAACCGCGATGGGAATATTTTCACCTTCTTTCACAATCAGCCTTTCTCTCACATTGGTAGCCAGGCGGTGATCACTGGTAAAATGAATCTTACCGGGAAACCGGAAAGCACACTCGCCACAAAACGTACACTTGCCAAGGTCGATGGATACAGGCGAGGTGGAAATAGCATTGACGGGACAGATGCCTGCAAACGCTTCTATATCAACAGGTTCGCTTGTGATTACAGGCCTGCCACGGAAAGGCGGGCGAATAGCCGCCGTCCTGAGGTCAGGAATGTATTGTTTCCCGTTATGGAGCAAGATTTTGAGTTCGTTTTTCATTGCTTTCCGTCTATAGGTCGAAACCGCAGTAACTCAGGTTGTAGCTTTTATTGTTAATAGGAAAGTCTGATATTTCGAGGTTTCGAAGTGAAAGCTCCAGTGCTTTCCAGTTGTGCATCGAAGGATCTTTGATTTTATAGAACCTGAGATTGCCATCAGCGTCGGTAACAGCGCAATGGCTGATCTCACCCCGCCAGCCTTCGGTAAGCGAAATGGCAAAGCTTTCGGGCTGCAGTTTTAAATCAGCAACCGGTGTATTAACAGGTTCACCAAAGTCCACAGTATCAAGTATATTCCTGATCCAGCCGATTGATTTTTTTATCTCTTTCCGGCGCAACAGAAAACGGGAGAATACATCACCTTTGGGAAGTACAATGGGCTCGATGGGATACTCCCCGAAAGCGGCAAAGGGATGAGACCACCTGATATCGCGTTTCAGGTTGGCCATGCGGGCTGTCATGCCGACTGCACCTATACGAAGCATTTGTTCCTTGGAAACAGTGCCGATATCGTCGAAACGGTTCTCAACGCTGGGTAATTTATAGGTGTGATGAGCCAGTTCAACAAATTGCGATTCAAAACTTGAAAGAACTTCCAGCAATTTTTCCTTTAAATCATTGTTGAATGGGAAGTTAGTCCCTCCAACACGGATCATTCCTTTACCAAGCCGGTTGCCGCACCATGATTGTGTGAAATTTATGATACCGGTCCGCAGAATTCCAAAAATACCGGCACCCAGTCCAAAAGCTACATCTGTGCATAAAGCGCCAATGTCGGCCACGTGTATGGCAATCCTTTCAAGTTCCAATGCCAGGGCGCGCTCAAGCTGTAACTGATGGCTAACTGACGTTCCGGACAATGATTCCATGAGGCCGGCAAAAGCAAGGCTGTGACCAACGGCTGTGTCACCGGCAATCGATTCGGAAAGTATGGTGCGCTGCAACAAGCTCCGTTTCCGCAGCATGAGATCCTCAATACCGCGATGCTGCCATCCTAACTGGATTTCGAGGTGCAGTACATTTTCGCCGTTGCAGATGAACCTGAAATGTCCCGGTTCAATAATACCGGCATGTACCGGGCCCACGCCAACCTCATGAAGCTCATGACTATCAATCTGGTAGAACGGAAAGTTGTTGATTACCTGGTGTTTATCGGCACGGTTGTGAGCATAGCGAACCGGTTTGAGCCACGGATGCCCGGAGAATACTACCGCGTAATTTTCGTAAATCTCCCGTTCAAAAATATGCAGGGCAGTCACCCGGGGAGTGAGTGATTCGAGTTGTTGTGTGCCAGAAGCGGGCATGCGGTGTGATAATAGCGCGATTTCCCCTGAGTTATCATCTGCAATGGCAATGATGAACCAAAGGCCTGCCTGATCAGGAAATGCAAAATAGCTGACACAATGATTCTCTTCTTTTCCCAGGAGTTCGAGCACCCTTTCACAGAAAACCGGGTAATTGAAAACCGGAATAGAATCCAGTCTTACAGTACCGTTATTCTTCGTGATATATGGTTCTATGCTGTTATCAGGCATGGTGTTCTTAGTTTAGTATCTGCAATGCAGCATTCATCAGACCGGTAAACAGTGCCGGCGGGAAATAGGCCAGGTAGAATACCAGTCCAAACAGAACAAGCTGTGAGACAGGTTCGTACCTGTTAATGATGGCTTTTTCAGGGTTGAATGAGTCGGGTGCCTGACCATAAAGCAACTGCATTGAAAGTTTAAACAACACGTAGATGATGATTGTCAGCAGGATAAGAATTGCGGCAAACAGAATATAGTTGCCGGTATAAAGCAACGCTTTAAACAAAAGGAACTCACTCATAAACATCCCCGACGGCGGAATCGCGGTGATAGTTAATAATCCTGCCAGGTAGATTAATGCTGAAAATCCGTTGATTTTCATATAGTTGCCTGTGTCTTTGATCCAACCGCTCTGAAAACAGGCCCTTATCTCGCCGAAATTGAGGAACATGCCGGTTTTGGCCAGTGTATGAAGCACAAGGTGCAGAAGTGCAGCATAATATCCTGCTTTTCCGAGAGATAAAGCTATGGCAATCAGCGCCATATGCTCCATGCTCGAGAAGGCAAGCATTCGCTTGAAGCGCTTAACCCTGAACAACTGAAAAGAAACAATAAGCAGGCTAAGGACACCGACAATCATTAAAACATGCTGTGCCCACGATGCAGCACCTGTTTTTGTGATGACCGAATAGATGCGTATCACTGCAACAAATCCCCCGTTGATGAGCGCTGTTGAGGCTATGGCGTTTACCGGAAATGGAGCTGCGGTTTTTGCATCGATGGTGGCCGCATAAAGCGGGAACAGATTCAACTTTATACTGTAGCCTGTCACCAGCAGCAGGAATGCTATCTTTAGAAAAACCGGGTCGAGATGGGTTGCAACGGACTGTAAATAGCTGAATGACAGAGATGCTTCCAGGCCGGAACTGCTTTGCACTGACAAGAACAGAATTCCCAGGAAGGCTATCGTAATACCGAACGAAGAGATAAAGAGGTATTTCCAGGCAGCTTCGAGCGCATCGGTATATCTTTCGTGGAATATAAGGAAAGTGACAGCAATGGTAGTAATTTCCAGGCATACCCATATAATCAGGAAGTTATCCGAAAAATACACACCGCTTATTGCTGTCGAAAGCACGATCATAAGGCTTAAAAAGCGCCCTTTCATTTTTCTGTCGGGCACATGCCTGTTAAGGTAATAGCGGGTGTGGAAAAGAACCGGGATAAGTATAAGGCTCAGCAACCCGTTGAGCAGCACCGACAGGCTGTCGAACTTAAAATACACACTATCAACACTGTTTATGTGCTGATAGGCATATATGCTGAGCAGGATATGAGAGATACCGTAAATGAAGCCAATCGACACATTCAGCATTCTGCTCCGGATAAAGAATACAGCGATGGCAAATATTGCAGAGGCTATGAGGAAGTACAAAAAGAGCATGTCGCCTAATCTTTAATATGGGTTAAGCTCGTGATTGACAATTCTTCGAAGGTGTCGCCTATTTTGTTTACAAACACGCCAATGATCAGCACAGCGATAAGAAGGTCGATGAGCACGGCGAGGCTTACCAGGAATGGGAACTCTCCGCCTACAGCCAGCGAAAGCAGGAAGGCGCCGTTTTCGATGATAAGAAAGCCGACAATGTGGTTAAAGATATTTTTATGAATGATAATGAAGAAAATGCCACCCATCACGGTTGAAATGGCTACTGTGAAAAACTTGAGCTGAATAAACTGATTTTTCACAAAATAGCCGGCAATAAAACTGATTATGATGATAATCGTCATGATGATGATGGAGTAAAATGTTGGTATTTTGCTTTCGTCCAGTCTTTTAAGGTTGTTGGTTCGTCTTAGCTTATTCAGAAACCGGGGAATTATAATTGCCTTTACCAGGAGTGTTTCGAGAAGTATCATGATCAGCCCCAGGGTATTGATTTCGATGAGGTTGATAAAGGCTACGATGAACAATAAGATTCCCTGTACAATCAGCAGGTTGATGTATTTTGATATCCTTTCGGCCAGGAAAAGGTACATCATGGAAACGGCAAATATTATGAGGCAGACGAGTATCATGTCAGATATTGATTTTTCCGGTGATTATCAGGATTGAAATGAAAACAATGACCGACAAAGCCGACAGTGTTATTATCCACTGTGCATTCTTCATCATCTTGTTGCGCGCCCTGAAGGATTCTATTAGTCCGACCAGCACGGCATATATAATCTGAACTATCGGGAAGAGAGCCAGTTGGACGAAGAAATTATTCTGGATTGGCAGTACAAGGTTAAAAATAAGGGTACCGAAGATGGCAAATTTCAAATGACCGGCCAGTTGAATCAGGGCAAGGTCAAAGCCGCTGTGGTCGAGTACCATAACTTCGTGTACCATAGTGAGTTCGAGATGTGTTTTCGGATCATCGACCGGCAACCGGCTGTTTTCAACCATCGAAACCCAAAAGAGGATATAAATCATCAGAATGGCTACAAAATATGACAAAACTGATTCTATATATAAATTGGTGAAAATGTCGTAGAAAGAGGTGTGGCCAGTAAGCAGCGCCAGAGAACCGAATATTGTAAAGAATGCAGGTTCGGCGAGCAATGAGTAGAACGCTTCACGGTTTGCTCCCATGCCTTCGAAACCGCTTCCTGTATCCATGGCGGCAATAATCATAAGAAACCGGCCAAGAGCCAGCATGTAAGCAAAAAGCACGAAATCCCCTTCAAATGAAAGGATTGCCTTGTAATTCCCTACGGGTAGAAACAGCAGAGCGACAAAAACGGAAGAGAAATAGATAACCGGCGCCAACTGGAAAAGAAATCCGCATGTAGCACTGTAAACATTTCCTTTTCGCAATAGTTTTAAAATATCGTAGATCGGCTGCAGAATTCCCGGTCCTTTGCGCCCGACAATCTTTGCTTTCACGATAGCCACCAATCCGGGGAAAAGCAAGCCAGTTAATAATATGAGCAATATGCTTATTCCCATCAGATGATGTTTAAAATAGTGATGACAGCAATCACGATCACGAACAGAATGGCATAGAGAAGATAATCCTGGATGTTGCCTGTCTGAAGCACGGCAATACGTTCCAGGAAAGCCAGAAGCTTTCTTACAGGCTTGAGTATGAGGTTGTCCTCAAAAACATCCGAACTGTGTGTTTCGAAATGTGCAGGTGCAGGGAAAATATCGTCTTTCGATAATGGTTTAAAATGTTTTTTTGTTCCCACGAGCAATTTTGCTTTCCTGGCAATATAATCGGCATAAGATGTGGCCGTATACTGATGCACAGCAGGATTTGCTCCCGTGTAGCCGCATCCCCAGGTAGTTTCCACCGGAATGGTCCTGCCCCGTAACAACCGTTTTTTGACTAACCAGAGAGCAGATGCCAGTATAATGAGAACAAGCAGGCTCAAAGAGATATAGATCAATGATATGCTCGTTTCCCGAAGCATGGAAGTGTCACCAACCAGTTCATTGGTCATTGCCAATAGTGGTCCAATAACAATGAATGGCATCACGCCGATTGCAACAATGAAAACCGTAATTAAGTATTTGGGAATGAGCATGTCATGAGTTACTTCATGCGCGTTCTCGGTCATCTTACTTCTCGGATTCCCGAGGAAGATTATGCTGAAAACCTTGGTGAAACAGTAAACGGCCAGCCCTCCAATTATTACCAGCGATACAATTCCTCCCAGCAATACAAAACTCAGCAGCAGGTTGTTATTCGAAAGAGATTTGAACATTCCGGAATAAATCAGGAATTCTGAGATAAAACCGTTAAATGGCGGCAATCCCGAAATGGCGATCGCGCCGATAAGGAAGAACACGGCCGTGACCGGCATTTTCTTCATGAGCCCGCCAAGTTGTTCGATGTTCTTCGTGTGCGTTTGCTGATAAATGCTTCCGGCTGAATAGAATAACAGTGATTTGAATAAAGAATGGTTGAGCACATGCAACAATCCTCCCGCGAACCCCAGGCTTGCAAGTACCGGATTGCCGATGGCGAGGCCAATAACTCCCATGCCTATTCCAATGCCTATGATTCCTATATTTTCGATGCTGTGATAGGCCAGCAGGCGTTTGAAATCATGCTGAACAATGGCAATTACAACACCCGTGATACCCGAAAAAGCCGAAATAATAAGAAGGAGTATACCGACAGACAGCAACTCGGTGTGAATGTAGGTCAGAGTCCTGATAATACCGTAAATCCCCATTTTTATCATTACACCGCTCATTACACCCGAGATGTGCGAAGGTGCAGCCGGGTGGGCATGGGGAAGCCAGGAATGCAGCGGGATGAAACCTGCCTTTATTCCAAATCCGATGAAAAAAAGCATGAAAACCGGGAAAACCGGGAATGTGCCAAAATATGCCGCCAGGCTCTCAAATCCGAAACCCTGACCCGTAATAGTGCTGCTAACAAGGAATCCTGCAAGCAGGAATGCCAGGGCTATGTGCATCTGTATCAGGAATTTGATACCGGCTTCTTTGATTTCCTGCTTCTCCGATTCAAATATGATCAGGAAAAAAGTCGAGACTGACATCAATTCCCAAAAAACAAGGAAACTGATTCCTTCGCGAAGCATTACAACCATCAGCATGGACAGATGCAGCAGGAAGAAATTAAAGAAATGCCAGGCCATTTCAGTTTTTGTCTTTTTCGTTCTGTATGGCGCCAGGTAACCGTTAGCATAAAGTGCCCCGGTGAGAACAGTAAGGTTGATAACAAAAATGAAAAATGCTGAAATCTTGTCGATGACCAGGTTGATGTCGCCGGATGGAAGTGTTAAAAACCTGAGTTGGAGCGGTTCGCTGATACTGAAAGCCTGCCACGAAAGGATGGAAGTCAAAGAGATCAGAATCACCTGAAGCCCAAGGGTATAGTAGTATTGAATTTTCGCCGGAACCATAAAAATTCCGAAACTCAAAAGAAGCAGGATACCGGGAATATATACTTCCATCATCTCTGACTAAAGTGCAAAAGTACGATTATTAATCTTTTTTGCCTTTCCTGATGAAACCGGCTGAATTGTACAGTATAATTGAGTCAGTCCAGGACGGCCTGGATGAAGTATGCAGATGGTTGATTAATAATATTTTAGACTGCCGCTGCAGAAGTTTAGAAGCAAAGCTTATTACCCAACACAGGCTACTCACTAATTAAAATATCTTCGGATATTTTACCGGATTATGATCATGCATCAGGTTGTATATACACTCGAAAACATCTTCGGCATTCGGATTGGAGAAGTAGTCGCCATCAGTGCCGTAAGCTGCCCTGTGAGCCTGGGCTGTCACAGTTTTGGGTTCCGCATCAAGGTAGTAAAATCCTTTTTGCTCTTCAAGCACCTTTTGCATCATATAAGCTGTTGCCCCGCCGGGAACATCTTCGTCGAAGAAAACAATCTTGTTGGTCTTCTTAAGTGAAGCGGCAATCAAATGGTTAATATCAAACGGTTCAAGCGACTGAACATCAATCAGTTCAACGGAAATGTTGAAATCATGCAACTGGGCTGCGGCGTCCTGTGCAATTCTCACACACGAGCCGTAGGTGACGAGCGTAACGTCAGAACCTTCATTAAGTATTTCCGGTGTACCGACAGGAAGGCGGAATTCACCCAGGTTTGAAGGCAGAGGTTCCCGCAGCCGGTAAGCGTTTAATGGTTCAATCACCAATGCAGGTTCGTCACTTTGAAGAATTGTATTATAGAATCCGGCGGCTCTTGTCATGTCGCGGGGTACCAGCACGTACATGCCACGCACCGAGTTGATAACCATGCTCAGCGGTGACCCGGAATGCCATATACCTTCGAGCCTGTGCCCTCGTGTTGAAACTATGAGCGGAGCTTTCTGCCCGCCGCGTGTCCGGTATTGAAGTGTTGCAAGGTCATCGCTGAGCACCTGAAGGCCGTAAAGCAGGTAATCGAAGTACTGTATTTCGGCAACCGGCCTTAAGCCGCGCATTGCCAGGCCAACGCCCTGGCCAATGATGGTAGCTTCACGAATGCCTGTATCGAAGACGCGGTGTTCACCATATTTTTGCTGAAGGCCTTCATAGGTTTGGTTTACGCCACCAATTTTCCCAACATCTTCTCCAAAGATCACTACTTTTTCATTTGCACTCAACAACCTGTCCCAGTTGTCACGAAGGATTTCACGTCCTGGCACCATGGGCGCGTCAGGTGCATATACGGGTTCGGCCTTCGAAACAGAAGGAGCCGCATATTTTGATCTGCTGTAGAGATGCGAACTGAAAATCTCCCGGCCTTCGGCCATTTCTGATTCAAGCCAGTTTGTTACATTGATTTTTAGCGAGTTGGACGGGTTGCTGCATGAATTACAAATGAGACGCAGTATCTTTTTAGCCGACGACATAATGTCCTTGCGAACAGGTTCAGCTATATGCTGCAGGTCGCGCTTGATGACGTTGATCTTTTCGGTTTTGGCACAATTACAGGTAGTTACATCAACCAGCCGAAGAAAATCGTCACGCTTCTTTTTTAACGGAACAATATAATTATCCCAGGCTCTTTTGCGGGCATCCTTGACTTTTTCAACGGCTTTCTTTTCAATGTCGTCCAGTTCAACGGCATTGGTATATTTCTGCGCGATGATCCACTTCCGCATCATTGTCAGCCCGTCGAATTCTTTTTCCCAGGCCAACCGTTCGGCTGACTTGTACCTTTCGTGCGACCCTGAAGTGCTATGTCCTTGAGGTTGAGTTAGTTCAGTGATGTGAAACAAAACAGGAGTATGTTCCTTACGGCACTTTTCAATTCCCTCGGCATATACCCGGCAGAGTTCAGGATAATCCCATCCTTTGGCTTTATAGATGTGAAAACCGTTTGTGTTACCCGTTTTTCTGAATCCTTCAATGACTTCTGATATATTTTGTTTGGTGGTTTGATAACTGTTTGGAACAGAAATTCCATAACCATCGTCCCAAACCGAAATGGCCAGCGGAACCTGCAATACCCCGGCTGCATTGAGGGTTTCCCAGAAATGTCCTTCACTTGTGCTGGCGTCGCCAATGGTCCCAAAAGCCACTTCGTTGCCTGATATTGAGAAATTGTTTTCCTGATCAAAACCGTCATGCTGCCGGTAAAGGCTTGATGCCAGTGCCAGGCCCAGCAATCGCGGCATTTGACCGGCGGTAGGGGAGATGTCGGCAGACGAATTTTTAAGTTTCGTGAGTTGTTTCCATTCGCCGGCTTCATCTATTGTTCTGGTTGCAAAATGGTTGTTCATGAGCCTGCCGGCATTCATGGGGTTGAAAGCAGTATCGGTATCACCATAAACCTGTGCAAATATTTCTTCGATGGTCATCAGTCCGGCTGCCAGCATGAATGTTTGGTCGCGGTAATAGCCTGAGCGCCAGTCGCCTTCGCGAAAAACCTTTGCCATTGCGAGCTGGGGAATTTCTTTACCATCGCCAAAAATGCCAAATTTGCCTTTGCCTGAAAGTACTTCACGCCTTCCCAGCAGGCTTGCCTGCCTGCTTTCAAAGGCAATGCGATAGTCGTGCAAAACTTCTTCTTTCCTCACTTTTGTCATAATCAAAAATCTCCGGGTAAAGATAAAAAGAAAGGGAAGTTGTTAAATCTTCCCTTCAAACATATTCAGGAAATGAGCTCTGCTCACCCGTTTAAGATGACAGATTAAAGCTATTTGCCGGTGATCCAGTTAACGATTTTGTCGCAATCAGGGCTTTCGCGGGGGGGGACCATATCGACAAGCCGGCCATTTTCGTCAATCATAAATTTCTGGAAATTCCAGGTGACCGGGGCATCCATCACACCATTTAATGACTTGTCAGTGAGCCATTTATACAGCGGATGAATATCATCACCTTTAACAGAGATTTTTTCCATCATCTGGAATGTAACTCCGTAGTTGGCACTGCAGAATTCACGGATTTCAGCATTTGACCCGGGTTCCTGCTTCAGAA
>DAONEL010000049.1:2512-18889 GCA_035403045.1 Bacteroidales bacterium | reverse complement strand
AATGGCCACCCGGGCATGGGCGGACTCGATATCTTCAAAACGACATACAGCAACGGGCAATGGACGGCTCCCGTAAACCTGCAGTCGCCCATGAACTCCGCCGGCGACGATTTCGGGCTGGTTTACCATCCTGAAGAAGAAAAAGGCTTCTTTTCATCAAACCGTAAAGGCGGCAAAGGCAGTGATGACATCTACTCTTTCGTGAACCCGCCGCTGGTGTTCACCCTTGCAGGAACTGTAAAGGATGACAAAACGCTGCAATTTGTACCCGGAGCTGTGATAAAACTTGTCGGCTCTGACGGGTCATCTGTTGAAGCCCGCACCGATCAGAAAGGATATTATAATTTCAGCAAGACGCAGATCAGTCCCAACACCACTTATGAACTCGTTTGCAACAAAACCAGTTATTTTAACAAAAAAGCAAAGGAAACAACCGTAGGGCTTGAAAGCAGCAAGGATTTCATCATCGACTTCAGGCTTGAGCCTATTCCTGACAAGCCGGTCGTTCTGCCCGACATCCTTTATGACCTCGCCAAATGGGACCTCAAACCGCAGTACCAGGATTCGTTGCAGGGTCTCATCAGGACGCTCGACGAAAACGAGACCATTGTTGTGGAGCTTGCATCACACACCGATAACCGCGGCACTGACGAAAGCAACGATATCCTGTCGCAGAAACGCGCCGAATCGGTCGTTAATTACCTGATTGAGCGCGGTATTGATCCCGACAGGCTTGTTGCCAAAGGCTACGGTGAAAGAGTACCTCGCACACTTATAAAGGACACAAATAAGGACGGTTTCCTTTTCAAAGCAGGTACAGTGCTTACCGGTGCTTATATCGACTCGCTTGATGGCAAACCCATGCAGGAAGCGGCTCATGCGCTGAACCGCCGCACTGAGTTCAGGGTGCTGAGTAAAGACTTTGTCCCTAAACAGCAAAACAAAGCCATCACAAGCCAGACACAGAAAGTGAACATCCAGCTCAACCCTGATGACAATGTTGTTGAGTTTACCGAGAATCCCGATCAGACCATTTCTTTCCAGGCGATTGTTAACGGTTACACACTCAGCATAACGCTTGGTGAAACTGACGGACTGACTTTCTCGCTTGACCAGGCACTCAAACTGCTGAAAGAAGGTGCCATTGGTAAAACCGATTTTGCCGGTGATGCCGAAAAAGTACTAGCCAACGGAAGTATTGCTGATAAGTCGCTGTTTAATGTTGCTGAGGTAAATATTGCCAACAAATCAGCCTTCGACCTTGAAGCGCAGGTAATGCAAAAGCAGAAAACTGCCGTACTGATTGATGCAAAAACGCTCAGCCGTTTTGGCAAATACAAAGTGGATAAGGAAAAGAAAGTTATCGTATTCGATTAAAAACCGGCAAGTGCCTTCCGATCTCAGATACAACCTCCGCGGAGTAAGCGCTTCGAAAGAAGACGTTCACAATGCCATCCGGAATATTGATAAAGGATTGTATCCCAATGCTTTCTGCAAGGTTATTCCCGACCTGCTGGCCGGTGATCCGGATTACTGTACCGTGATGCACGCCGACGGCGCCGGCACAAAATCAAGCCTGGCCTACATTTACTGGAAAGAAACCGGTGACCTCTCTGTTTGGAAAGGGATAGCGCAGGATGCCATTGTGATGAACCTCGACGACCTGTTGTGTGTCGGTATTACGGATGAAATATTGCTCTCATCGACCATTGGCCGCAACAAAAACCTGATACCGGGTGAAGTAATCAAAGCCATCATTGAGGGTACCGAAGAATTCCTGGCCAGGATGCGCTCACTGGGAGTAGGCATATATTCCACAGGCGGTGAAACTGCCGATGTGGGTGACCTGGTGAGGACTGTAATTGTAGACAGTACCGTTACAGCGAGAGCCAGAAAGTCGGAAATCATCGAAAACCATATCCAGCCGGGAGATGTGATTGTAGGGCTGGCCAGTTACGGACAGGCCACTTACGAGGAAACATACAACGGTGGTATGGGTTCAAACGGCCTGACCTCGGCACGGCATGATGTGTTCACTCATGACTATGCCTCTGAATACCCTGAAAGTTACGACACCAACCTGCCGGATAACGTGGTTTATTGCGGCACACTAAAGGTGACGGACGAAACCGAAGTTCCGGGCATGGATGCAGGCAAACTTGTGCTTTCCCCTACCCGCACCTATGCACCGGTGATCGCTGAAATCCTTAAACATTACAGGAGCGAGATGCATGGCATCATTCACTGCAGCGGCGGCGCTCAGACCAAAGTCCTGCATTTTATTGATAACCTGCATATTATCAAGGATAACATGTTCCCTGTGCCTCCTCTTTTCAGGATGATACAGCAGCAGAGCGGTACTCCCTGGCGCGAAATGTACCAGGTTTTCAACATGGGACACCGGATGGAATTATATGTCCCTCAGGAAGTTGCCAATGGAATTATTAAGATATCTGAAAGTTTTAATATCCCTGCTCAGATTATCGGGCGATGCGAGGTTTCAGGCAAAAAAATGTTAACAATAAAATCGCCTGAAGGTACCTTTGAATATTGATTGATTGATTGCCAGGCTGATGAAATAGTCACGTTGCAACCGGTCAATATTTGAATAAAGATCGCTGAAGGTGACTTAAGTTTGGCCGTTTACTCATTTCCCGCCTTCACATTAAAACACTACCTTTGCAGCGTAAAAAAAACACTGCACTACCAATATGTTAGACAAACTCGAAGCCATATATCAACGCTTTCTCGACCTCGAAAAACAGATGGCCCAGCCCGATGTGATGTCGGACATGAAGTCGTTTGTCAAGCTCAATAAAGATTACAAAGAACTCCAGCCCATCATAGCCGCTTACAAGGATTACAAAACCCTTATGAACGGCATCGACACCGCGCGCACTATCCTCAGTGAGGAGAAGGACCCTGAACTGCGCGAATTCGCCAAAGAGGAACTCGACTCTATGCTCGAAAAGCAGGAAAAGATGGAAGAAGACATACGATTGATGCTTATTCCTGCTGATCCGCAGGATGGCAAAAATGCCGTTGTCGAAATCCGTGCCGGTACAGGTGGTGATGAGGCAAGCCTTTTTGCCGGCGACCTTTACCGTATGTACACCCGCTACTGCGAAACCAAAGGCTGGAAAATTGACCCTGTAAGTGTTGCCGAAGGGACTGTTGGCGGGTTTAAGGAAGTGATTTTCGAGGTTAAAGGCGAAGGTGTTTATGGCCTCATGAAATATGAATCGGGTGTTCACCGGGTTCAGCGTGTGCCGGCTACCGAAACCCAGGGCCGGGTGCATACTTCAGCCGCTACCGTGGCTGTACTTCCCGAAGCCGATGAATTCGATGTAGATATCAAACCCAACGACATTCGCAAGGACACCTACTGCTCTTCGGGTCCCGGCGGGCAAAGCGTGAATACCACCTATTCTGCTGTAAGGCTCACCCACATTCCCACAGGAATTGTGGTAGCTATTCAGGACGAAAAATCGCAGCTTAAAAACCTTGAAAAGGCAATGACTGTATTGCGTACGCGAATCTTTGAAATGGAATACCAGAAGTACCTTGACGAGATTTCGAAAAAGCGCAAGACCATGGTATCGTCGGGTGACCGCTCTGCAAAAATTCGCACATACAACTATCCGCAAAGCCGCGTGACCGATCATCGCATCAACATGACCGTGTATAACCTGCCTGTTTTCATGGATGGTGACATACAGGAAATGATAAACCAGTTGCAGCTTGCCGAGAATGCTGAAAGACTGAAAGAAGCGGTGGAGTAATAAATTGACAATTGACAATTGATCCCGATAGCTATCGGGATTGAAAATGAACAACCTGCTTGACATGCAAAGGCTCTTACGAAAGGGGCAGATGGACAATTGATCCCGATAGCTATCGGGATTGACAATTGATCCTGATAGCTATCGGGATTGAAAATTGAAAAATAATACTGAAAACAAGTCAACTATTTACCTTTAACGATTAACCAATCCAACATCTAACATCTAACATCTAACATCTAACTTCAAACAAACCTCCAACAGCCAACAGCTAACAGCCAACAGCCAACAGCCAACAGCCAAAAGCCAAAAGCCAACAGCCAACAGCCAACAGCCAACAGCTAACAGCCAACAGCCAACAGCTAACAGCTAACACCCAACACCCAACACCCAACAGCTAACCCCCAACATCTAACACCATGAACCGGAAACAACTCTTTGAACTGATTCAACAAAAAAGATCATTTCTTTGTGTCGGGCTCGACAGCGATCTTTCGAAAATCCCCGTCCATCTGCTTCAGGATGAAGACCCTGTTTTCGCGTTTAACCGGCAAATCATTGATGCCACGATCGATTACGCTGTTGCCTATAAACCGAATTTCGCCTTTTACGAAAGCCGAGGCATGGCCGGGCTTGAAAGTCTGAGGAAAACCATGGACTACCTTGAGCAGTTTAATGACCAGGTGTTTACAATTGCCGATGCCAAACGGGGCGATATCGGGAATACTTCGGCACAATATGCCAAGGCCGTTTTTGACAAAAACACATCCGGTTACAGTTTCGATGCGGTAACCGTGGCTCCTTACATGGGAGAAGATTCTGTAAAGCCTTTCCTTGATTTCGGCGGCAAATATGCCATTATCCTGGCTCTCACTTCAAATAAAGGTTCCGACGATTTCCAGTTGTTCAGCGATGCCGGCGGCAAACGGTTATTTGAACAGGTTCTTGAGCGCACCCAAGCCTGGGGTTCATCAGATAATATAATGTATGTTGTGGGCGCAACCAAAGCCGAAATGCTTGGTGATATCCGGAAAATCGTCCCCGACCATTTCCTCCTTGTTCCCGGAGTTGGCGCCCAGGGCGGCAGCCTGACCGAAGTGGCAAAATACGGAATGAATTCCACCTGCGGGCTGCTGGTTAATGCATCACGAAGCATCATTTTCGCATCCAACGGAACCGACTTTGCAGAAAAAGCAAAGGCAGAGGCTGCTTCCATGCAAAAAGAAATGGAAAACCTGCTCAGTAATGCAGGGCTTCTTGCATAAAAATGAGATTGCATTAAACTTTTGATTGTCAATGCGAAAGAAGATTCTCATTGCCATAACCGTTATCCTTACAGCGGGAATCATCATTTGGTTCCTTCTGCCTCGTTATATGCAGGGCGCCCTTTTGTACCTGAAGCCGGGGATTCTAGACTATAATATTTTCGAAAACAGAACGGTAAACAATGGCAGCGTCATTCAATGGCCTGTGGATGAGAAATATAATGCAATAAAAATCAGCAGTCAGGCGCTGAATGAAATTGAAAAATACAAGACCGTAGCATACCTGGTTATAAAGGACGGTAAACTCCTGCACGAGGAATACTGGGACGGATGGACTGATACCACCATCAGCAACTCTTTCTCCATGGCAAAAAGCATCATTTCCCTGCTTATCGGGTGCCTGGCTGACGAAGGGAAACTCTCACTCGACGATACTGTTCATAAATATATCCCTGAATTGCAAGACCAGCCCGATCATCCAATACTGATCAGGCACCTTCTGAGCATGAGTTCAGGCCTCGACTGGGATGAAAGTTACAGCAATCTCACCTCTGTCACCACCGAGGCATATTACGGCGATGATATCACCCACCTGGTAACCTCGCTGAAACCTGATGAAGAACCCGGCAAAATCCATCGCTACAAAAGCTGCGACACACAGTTGCTTGGTATCATTGTCGCCCGTGTTTCGGGAATGAGCATCTCTGACTATGCTTCCAGGAAAATATGGCAACCCCTGGGTGCCGGCTCGCCCGCTTTATGGAGCCTCGACAGCAACAACGGCACTGAAAAAGCCTATTGCTGCTTCAACAGCACTGCCAGGGACTTTGCCCGCATCGGACAGATGGTTCTCGACAGCGGCATGTTTAACGGCCAACAGGTTGTTTCAAAAGATTATATCCTTAGAGCCACCTCTTCTGCTACCACGCTGACCGACGAAGACGGCAAGCCTTGCGAATACTATGGTTACCAGTTCTGGCTGACTGATTACAAGGGATATCAGGTTGTTTATGCCCGGGGTATACTGGGTCAGTATATTTTCGTCATCCCGTCACTTAACACGGTAATTGTAAGACTCGGCCATCAGCGCAGCGATATTTACAAAAATCACATCCCGACCGACGCGCTTGTATATCTTGAGGAAGGTATCCGCCTGGCCGGTTCACAATAAAAAAGCCGGCAGAATCCCTGCCGGCTCCTGGTAAAAATCATCATCTAGTCGACTTCTGTAACCCAGCCGAAAGTATCGGGTTCATCGCCATATTGTATGCCAAGCAGCATCCTGTAGAGTTTTGAGGAGATTTCACCTGCTTTGCCGTCTTTGCAATATTTGAATTCATTACCTGTTGTTCTGTCAACAATGCGGCGGATGGGTGAAATAACGGCAGCTGTGCCACATGCACCAACTTCATCGAATTCGGCAAGTTCCTCGACAGCAATTTTGCGCCTTTCAACTTTCATACCCAGGCTTTCGGCCAATTGCATAAGGCTCTTGTTGGTAATCGACGGAAGTATTGATTCGGAAGCGGGTGTGACATAGGTATTGCCTTTAATTCCAAAGAAATTGGCGGGGCCTGCTTCATCAATATACTTTTTCTCACGGGCGTCGAGGAACAATGCTGATGCAAATCCTTCACGGTGAGCTCGTTCGCCTGCCATAAGGCTGGCTGCATAATTGCCACCGACTTTGTAGCGTCCGGTACCCAGGGGAGCCGCACGGTCGCTGTCGCGGGCTATCTGGATGCTCACTGGATTAAAGCCTTCCTTAAAATAAGGCCCTACCGGTGTGACAAAAACAATGAAAGTATATTCATCGGCGGGCTTTACTCCTACCCTTTTGCCCGAGCCAAACAGCAACGGCCTGATATACAGTGATGCACCGGTTCCATAGGGTGGCACAAAGCGCCGGTTGAGCCTTACTACCGAAAAAATCGCTTCCTTAAACAATTCACAGGGGGGGACTGCCATCAGTAAACCGTTGGCCGAATCCTGCATGCGTTTTGCATTCTCTTCCCATCGGAACAGCCTGATTTTCCCATCTTTACCCATGTAAGCCTTGAGCCCTTCAAACGACTGCTGGCCATAATGCAAGCCTGTTGCCGCAATATGAACCGGCATATATTCCGAGTCCGAAATCTCGAGCTTACTCCATTCACCTTCATGATAGTAAGCCCTGACGTTGAAGTCTGTTTTCAGGTAGCCGAAAGGTAGCTTGCCCCATTCAATGTCTTCCATGATGTCAATTTTTTTGTGATATTATGAGTGTTTTGGTTCTGAAGTGGTCGTTTTCAGGGTAATAAGTGCTCAGCCGGCAGATATCACATACAGGGCGAATTTATAAATAATTATTAAGTGAAACCCTGAAAACTTATGAAATTTGAGGAAAATCTTCTGTCACATAATCAGTTCACTTTGTGATAATTGGCTAAGACGGGAAATTCCCTGACCATTTCCTGATGGTGACGCAATAAAATCAGACATACAAATCGCCGGACAACATTCCAAAACCAAACTTCAAACCTGAAACATCAAACATCAAACCCGATAGCTATCGGGATCAAACATCAAACCTGAAACATCAAACCTGAAACATCAAACATCAGACATCCTCAGACCCTGTGCCAAATTGTCACATTTCCAGTACTGGCATATGCTTTGATCAAGAGAAGCCAAATTTTAAACCTATGTCTATGCAAAACGGTAAGATCAACGTTCAGACTGAGAACATTTTCCCCATTATCAAGAAATTCCTTTACTCCGATCACGAAATTTTCCTGCGTGAGCTCATTTCCAATGCAGTTGATGCAACTACAAAACTGAAAACGCTGGCTTCGATGGGCAAACTCCAGGAAGATCTTGGCGATACTACCATAGAAGTTTCGGTAAACGAAAAGAAAAAGACACTCACTGTTAAAGACAGCGGCATCGGCATGACCGCCGAAGAAATCGACAAATACATCAACCAGATTGCTTTTTCGGGTGCCGAAGAGTTCCTGAAAAAATACAAGGGCAAAACTGAAGTGGAGCAGAGTGGCCTGATCGGACATTTCGGACTGGGGTTTTACTCTTCATTCATGGTTGCCGACAAGGTTGAAATCCGGTCAAAAACCTATAAGAAAGGCCCTGGAACAAAAGCTGTACGCTGGGAGTGCGACGGGTCACCCGAATATAAAATTGATGAATGTGACAAAGCCGACCGCGGTACTGAAATCGTGCTTCATATCTCAGGCGATTCGAAAGAATTCCTCGAAGAATACCGAATCCTCGACCTGCTGAAGAAATACTGTAAATTCCTGCCGGTACCTATCCGTTTCGGAAACGAAAAAACCTGGGAAGCGTCAGAAACTGAAAAGGATGACAAGGGCGAACCCAAACAGGTAGAGGTGGAAAAACCACGCATTATCAACAATACCAGCCCGTTGTGGAAACAAATGCCCTCAGGCCTTACTGAGGAAGATTATAAAAAGTTTTATCGCGAACTGTACCCGAATACTTTCGAGGAGCCATTATTCAACATTCACCTCAACGTTGACTACCCGTTTAACCTGACCGGTATTCTGTTCTTCCCCAAGGTAAAGCGTAACTATGAAGTTCAGCGCGACAAAATACAGCTATACTGCAACCAGGTGTTCGTCACCGACTCGGTTGAAGGCATTGTCCCCGACTTCCTCACGCTTCTTCATGGCGTACTTGATTCGCCCGATATTCCGCTCAACGTATCGCGCAGTTACCTGCAGAGTGATCAGAACGTGAAAAAGATCTCCGGCCATATCACGAAAAAAGTTGCCGACAGGCTTGAAGATATTTTCAAGAACAACCGTGAAGAATTTGAGAAGAAGTGGGATGATATCAAGATATTCATCGAGTATGGAATGATTTCGGAGCCTAAGTTCAACGAACGTGCTGAGAAATTCGCCCTGTTTAAAGATACCGAAGGCAAGTTTTACACCTTCGATGAATATAAAAAACACATTAAAGATACTCAGACCGATAAGGACAAGAGTCTTGTTTACCTTTACACAACCAACGTTGAAGAGCAGCACAGCTACATTGAAGCTGCCAAAGGCCGGGGCTACAGCATCCTGGTAATGGATACACCGCTCGACGGCCATTTCATCAATTCGCTTGAGCAGAAGTTCGAAAAATCGCAGTTTACCCGCGTTGATGCCGATGTGGTTGACAAACTCATTAAAAAAGAAGATCAGCTTCCTTCTAAACTCACCGAAGATCAGCAAAAACAACTCACAACCGTATTTGAAGCGCTGGTTGACAAAGCCAGGTTCCACGTTTCGTTTGAGAGCCTGAGCGAAAACGATCTTCCCGTTGTAATTACGCAGCCTGAGTTCATGCGCAGGATGAAGGACATGTCGGCCATAGGCGGAGGTTACGAATTCATGGGGAGCATGCCCGACAATTACAACCTTGTGGTAAATCCTAATCACCGCCTCATTGGCCAGCTGGCCGAAACAGGTGATGAATTATCGCGCAGCACGCTGGCAAAACAACTGATCGACCTCGCCCTGCTTTCGCAGAATCTGCTGAAAGGAAGCGATCTCACAAGTTTTATTCAGCGAAGCGTTGAAATAATCAAATAATGAACGATCTTTGAATTAACCAAACCAAAAACCATTAGAATAATGAAAAAGTCACTCATCTGGATAGGCGGATTAGTTCTGCTCGCTATCATACTTTACTCCTCATTGTCAGGCGTTTACAACGGGCTGGTAACCTCTGAACAAGGCGTGAATAAAACGTGGGCCGATGTTCAGGGTGCATACCAACGCCGCGCCGATCTCATTCCAAACCTGGTTGCTACCGTAAAACAGTATGCCAACTATGAGCAGCAAACACTCATACAGGTAATTGAAGCCCGCGCCAAAGCAACAAAAACTGATATTAACATCGATCCTAAAAACCTGGACGCCAACACATTGGCAAAGTTCCAGGAAAGCCAGGGGCAGTTGACCTCCGACCTTTCGAAACTGCTTGTCATTGTTGAGCAATATCCTCAACTGAAAGCCAACGAGAACTTCATGCAGTTGCAGAATGAGCTGGAGCGCACTGAAAACCGCATCAATGTTGAGCGCCGGAATTTCAATGATGCAGTTCAGCAATACAACACCAAACTGCTGAAGTTCCCGACAAACTTGCTTGCCAGTATGTTCGGATTCAAGGAAAAAGCCTATTTCGAAGCCGACAAGGGAGCTGAAAACGCACCGAAAGTTGATGATCTTTTCAACAAATAGTTACCGGCTTTCATGAAAAAAAAGGCTCACAACTTTTTTACTCCTGAACAGCAGGAAGACATGAAACTGGCCATTATGGATGCAGAACTCGACACTTCCGGCGAGGTCCGCATTCATATTGAAACCCGGTGCCCGGGCGAAGCCAATGACAGGGCTGCTCATATCTTCAAACTACTGGACATGGATAAAACCGAACTCCGCAACGGCGTACTTTTTTACCTTGCCATTGAAAACAGGAAATTTGCCGTGATTGGTGATTCAGGTATCAATGCGATGGTTGAAGAAAATTTCTGGCAACAGATAAAAGGCATCCTTATCGATAATTTTGCCAAAGGCAAGTTTACTGAAGGACTGGTGATCAGCATCGGCAAAGTTGGTCTGGAACTCAAGAAATACTTCCCGCACCAGCGCAATGATGTAAACGAACTTTCCGACGATTTATCGTTTGGTGATGAATAAACGGCATTTAATCAACCTCCCGGGGCAAAAAACACCTGTGCATATGCAGGCTTTCATAAAACGAACGATCATCCTGGCCTTTGCCGCTATCATCATTCCGGTTGGCCTGGCCTTTGCTTCCGGTTCCATACCTCCTCCACCCGATCCTCCCCGGCTGGTAAACGATCTGGCTGGCATACTTCAACCTTCCCAGGCTGATGAACTTGAACGTAAGCTTGTTGCATTCAGTGATTCCACATCCACGCAAATTCTCGTTGTAACTATTTCATCACTCGAAGGTTACGACATTTCTGATTTTACCCAAAGACTTGGCCAGGAATGGGGCGTTGGTTCAAAGAAATATAACAATGGTTGTGTGATACTGGTTAAACCAAAGAGTGAGACAGAAAAAGGTGAAGCGGATATTGAAACCGGTTACGGCCTTGAGCATCTGATCACTGATGGAGACGGCTGGAACATCATCAACAAAGAGATGATTCCATATTTCAAGCAAAACGATTATTATGGCGGGATCAACGCCGGGGTGGATGCAGTCATCAAGTTTACAACCGGCGCTTACAAGTCGGATACCTATGGTAAAGGCTCCGGAGGCGGCTCAATGGCTCTCATCATTATTCTCATAATTGTCGGTATCATTCTGATTTTCGGCAACTCAAACCGTAACAATCACCGCACCATAGGCCGTAGCACAGGCATGGGGCCCATATTCTGGCCAGGCAGCTCAGGCGGACATTGGGGAGGTTTCAGTGGTGGCAGCGGAGGATTTGGCGGAGGCGGAGGATTCGGTGGATTTGGCGGAGGCAGCTTTGGCGGAGGCGGAGCCAGTGGCAGCTGGTAAATTATTATTGAAAAACACAGGAGATTTTACCAATAATATGATTTAGTCCTTTATATGATGCGACTAAATTATTATTTTTGCCCTCAGGTAATCTCCTTCTATGAAAACATTCTTACGTACTTTCTTACCGGCCTTGTTCATGCTTGCCGGTATTTCAGCCCATTCACAGGAAAAACAAACAGCCACTGCTGACACATCGCAATATCCTTACTGGATTCAGATGATGCAGGATCCTGATGCCAATTTCTTCCAGACGCAGCGCGCGTTTGAATTATACTGGAAGGATCGTCCTATCACCAAAGGTTGCGGATGGAAACCTTTCAAACGCTGGGAAAGTTATATGCAGACAAGGGTATCGCCAACCGGTGAAAAACCTTCACCAGATGCAGTCTTTAATGCATATAATTCATACATGCAGCAGCATGACCAGTCTGCTTCGCTCAACGGGAACTGGATCAGCCAGGGGCCTGTAACGATACCTATGGCTAAAGGCTATCAGGGGCTGGGCCGTATCAATGCAATTGCCTTTCATCCTACCGACCCGAACACTATATACATAGGTGCACCATCGGGCGGATTATGGGTAAGCACACAAGGTGGCAACAGCTGGACTACCAGTACAGATATCCTGCCAACACTGGGTGTTTCATCCATAGCCATTAACCCTGCCGATCCTCAGATCATGTATATTGGCACAGGTGACCGTGACGCCGGTGATGCTCCCGGCATTGGCGTGATGAAAAGTACTGACGGAGGCGTTACCTGGAACCTGTCAAATAGTGGGATGGGAACACTCACAGTAGGAAAAATGCTTATTGACGAAGAAACTCCTGACGTTATATATGCTGCCACTTCCGGGGGTATTTATAAATCAGTTGACGGAGGCAGCAACTGGACGAAAAAAATCTCAGGTAACTTTAAAGACCTGGTTTTCAAACCCGGTGATCAGTCAATACTCTATGCCGCAGCCGACGCCCGGTTTTATCGTTCTACCGATCATGGGGAGAACTGGTTACAGATTACATCCGGGATACCCGGTGCCTCACGCGGTGTAATCGGTGTCTCACCGGCCAACCCAAACATCGTTTACTTCCTTCTTGCAAAAAGCGATAATGGCTACCAGGGAATTTACCGCTCCACGGATGGTGGTCTCAATTTCACCGAAAGGTCAACCACTCCCAATATCATGGACTGGAGCTGCGATGGCAGCGGCTCCGGCGGGCAGGCATGGTATGACCTGTGTATTGCAGTGGATCCATTGAATGCTGATATTATTTATACCGGTGGTGTTGACATCTGGAAATCGACCAACGGCGGGACTAACTGGCAAATCAGTGGCCACTGGTATGGTGGTTGCGGTGTGCCGGCAGTTCATGCCGACCAGCATGTTTTTGAGGTCAATCCATTGAATAACAGAATTTATGTCGGGAACGACGGAGGTATTTATTATACTGAAAACGGCGGAACCAACTGGCCTGAAATCAGCAATGGCCTGGTTATCAGCCAGACCTATAAGCTCGGTCAAAGTGCCACAGTTGACGACCGGGTTGTAAACGGTTACCAGGATAACGGCTCCTCATTGTTTGATAACGGGCAATGGTACGCTATCGGTGGAGGGGACGGCATGGAATGTGCCATCGATTACACCAATCACATGGTCAGTTATACCACAGTATATTATGGTTCCATCGACAGGCATTATGGCACTGGAAACCAGGGATCTATCGCTGGTAACGGCACCAATGGCATTGATGAAGAAGGAGCCTGGGTCACCCCATTCATCCTGGATGCCAAAGATCCTAACACAATGTTTATTGGGTATAAAAATGTGTGGCGCAGCCGGAATGTAAAAAACCAGTCGGTTAGTGGTGTTAAATGGACCAAGATTTCTACTATTAATACAGGCAATCTTTCAGTACTTGAGCAGTCGCCGGTAAATACCGACATATTGTATGCTTCATCAGGCAGCAGCCTCTACCTTTCTGCCAATGCACAATCCGACGCACCAACCTGGACAAACATCACTTCATTTCTGCCTTCAGGTTCTGAAATCACCGACCTTGAAGCTCACCCCTTTGAGGAAAATACGGTATATATGACGATGGCGGACAACAAAGTGTACAAATCGACTGACAGGGCAGCTAGCTGGACAGAAATCTCAGGCAGCCTGCCCAATATTCACATCAGCAATATTGAATATTATAAAAACAGCCAGGAAGGACTCTACCTCGGTACGGATGCCGGTGTTTTCTATAAAGACCTGTCGATGACCGACTGGATTCCTTTCAACAACGGTATGCCCGCCAATGCTCGTGTTACCGAAATCGAAATCTTCTATGATTCGGTTAATATTGCAAACGACAGGGTTAAAGCATCGACTTACGGGCGCGGACTATGGAAATCGGATATGTATTTCACAACACCTACTGCTGATTTCTCAGCCAATAAAACGCTGGTACCTCCCGGCTGCCCCGTTAATTTCAAAGACCTGTCACTCGGCGTTCCATCACAATGGGATTGGTCATTTGTTGGTGGAAATCCTTCTACTTCAACTGATAAGAATCCACAGAACATTGTTTTCAATAACCCCGGAACCTATACTATTGAGCTGACAGCTACGAATGCCGCCGGTTCAGGGACTATGACAAAAACAGCTTACATCATTGTAAGCGATACGTTAAAACCTATTGCTAATTTCAGCGCTGACAACAGGGTTTTCTGTACAACCGGAGAAACCGTAGCCTTCACGGACGAATCAGAATATTGCCCGATTATGTGGCAGTGGGAATTCACTCCAAACACCGTCACCTTTGTGAATGGAACTGGCGTTAACTCTCAGAATCCCAGCGTATTATTCAGCCAGGAAGGCAACTACAATGTTCAGCTTGTCGTTACAAATACCAACGGCATTGACGCCATTGTCAAGCAGGATTATATTCTTGTAGGTGGCTACCAGCTGCCTTTCAGCGAGGATTTTGAGTCGATGAACTTCAGCACCAGGAGCTGGGATATTGAGAATCCAGATATGGGTATAACATGGGACATTGACACCATATATGCCAATGGGCCAAGCCAGTATGCTGCCAGGATGGACTTCTTCCATTACGCCACACCTCCGGGCCGCCGCGACAGGATGATCTCTCCGGCTCTTGATTTTTCAGGAATGGAGCACCCGTTACTCAGCTTCGATCACGCATATGCTTCACGCTACTCCTCCACTTCCGACTCACTGGTCATTTACATTTCCGGTGACTGCGGAACCAGCTGGACTCGTGTATTCCAGGCAGGTGAAAAAGGCCAGGGTACCTTTGCCACAACGCCAAAAACAACAACGCTGTATGTTCCGACTATTGTTGACGACTGGTGCGGTATTGGCTGGGGCAGCAACTGCTATTCCATCGACCTGAGCGCCTGGGCAAACCTGAGCGGTGTCAAAATAGCCTTCGAATCCTACAACAGGTTTGGCAACAACCTTTACATCGATAACATCAGTGTTACAGAAGCAGTTGGTGTGGTTCAGCCTGCAACCTCAGGAGGAATTGCGGTGTATCCCAATCCGACCAAGGGATTTGTCACCATAACATCCGACAACCCGATAGGAACTACCACCATCAGTGTTGTTGATATGGCCGGCGTTACCCGTTTCAGGAAGGTCGTTGACAACGCACATGCTCTGCATGAGACTTTGGATCTCAACAATTTAAGCCCCGGGCTCTATTTTGTGAAGATCAGCTCCCAGGAAACCAATGTCATGCGCAAGCTGGTAATCAACTAAAGATTACACAGAACTTTCAGAAAAACCTGCCATACTCCGGCAGGTTTTTTAATTTTGAGGCAGATATAGCCCATGCAACTCTTCTATTCACCAGACATCTTGAGTGACATAATCCCACAGCAGGTTCAACTGGGTGAGGAGGAATCAGCCCATTGTGTGAGGGTGTTGCGGAAAAAGGCAGGTGACACCATCCAGATTACCGACGGGCGGGGAGGATTATTTGAAGCCGTTGTGAACAACAACGACCCGAAAAAGTGCCTGGTCACCATTGTTTCTGCTTCCGGGATTATGCCCCGCAAATCCTACAGACTGCGTATAGCTGTTGCACCGACCAAGAATATAGAGAGATTTGAATGGTTCCTCGAAAAAGCAACGGAAATGGGGATCACTGAGATCACTCCGGTCATTTGCGAACACTCTGAACGAACAGTCCTCCGCACCGACCGGCTGCAGAAAATCCTCATTTCGGCCATGAAACAGTCGATGAACCTGCACCTTCCTTTACTAAATGAGCCGGTTAAACTGGCAGATTTCCTGAAAAGGGAATACTTCGGTCAGAAATTCATCGGTTATGTTGAAGAAAAACAGGAGGTTTTGCTCAAACAACGTTATCAGAAAGGCTCCGACTGCCTGGTTCTTATTGGCCCGGAAGGTGATTTCAGCAAAGATGAACTGAAAGAGGCAAAACAAAAGGGATTTGAGGCAATCAGCCTGGGAAATTCGCGTTTAAGAACCGAGACGGCCGCCCTGGTCGCCACAATGACCATTAACTTACTGAACGATTGAAAATGAAACGGTATATTCTCCTGGTTTTTACACTTTTATCGCTGACTGCAGGGGCGCAATCGTTCCAGATCGCGCTGCTCAAATACAATGGCGGCGGCGACTGGTACGCAAACCCTACCTCGCTCACCAACCTTATTGACTTCTGCAACAAGAACCTGGGAACCAACATCAACAAGGATTACGCGACGGTGGATGTAGGCAGTGCAGAACTGTTCGATTATCCTTT
>DAONEL010000049.1:0-2412 GCA_035403045.1 Bacteroidales bacterium | reverse complement strand
GACAATAAACCAGCCCAGGGATTCGGACTGATTTGGGAAGGACGGCTTGTTTGCTTTTATGATTATGAATGCGACCTTGGTGACGGCTGGGAAGATCCTGACGTACATAAGGACTCGCCCGAAAAAAGGCTGAAAGCCTTACAGATGGGGGCGAATATGATTCAATACGTGTTTACGAAGTAATGTGTCAGGCTTATGGTGACGGGTTGCTGAGCCCACATAGTAAAGCGGGATTCCAAAACAGAACTGTTGGATTTCCTATTTCCTGATCAGCAACTTATCAGTCTTAATATAAGTTCCAGCCCTCAGAGAATAAAAATAGATACCATCAGGAAAGCCGTTTGTATTCCAGAGCTTTTGCCCTTTCTGACCTGTTAAGACAAAGGCTTCAATTTTACGGCCCAGTGCATCCTGAATGGTAAGCACGGCAGCGCCCGTATTTCCTGGCAGGGTATAATCAAATACAGCCCACTGGCCGGCAGGGTTGGGTTTTACGGTTACATGTATCGTTTCAGGATGTTGTGTGGAAGCATACAGGTTGGTATCGGCAAACTCGAAAGCCCAGATGTAATAATCCGTTTCACCCAGTGGGGGACCACAGATAATATCGCCGGTGCTGGTGCCCTGCGCCGAGGCGGCAACCACCCAGGTACTATCACTCTTTTGTACCACACCCGATGAAATGTATTCCGATGCCTTACCTCCAATGCACCGTTGCCACAAAAGCGTGCCGGATGAGCTAACTTTTAATACCCATATTTCGTCGTAATAGACAGACAATGAATGGTTACCCGAAACATCACCATCAAATGAACTGGTGATCCCGAAAATAAAGAGATTATTACCTGTTTTTAAGATTCTGTTGGGTGAATCATACCCGCTTCCACCAAAACATTTTTGCCAGATAATGTTTCCATACAGATCAACTCTGGATATCCAGATATCATATGTTTTGTTTCCAATGTGGTCTAATCCATAATGATATCCTGCTCCTGCCATATCACCGTCATCAGAAGCTGTAATTCCCACTAAAATGTATCCATCGTTTATTTCGCACAAAGTCTTAATTCCATCGTCTTCGCTTCCTCCGTAACATCGTTGCCATTGCATAACGCCGTTTGAGTCGAGCTTCACCAGCAATCCTTCATATCTGTCACTGTGGGGAACACACTCAATGTTGCCATCGGTATTTATCATTCCCATCCCGCATAAAAGGTATCCTCCGTCGGATGTTTGAAGAACACTATAACCAATTTCAAGGCCTGATGAGCCAAGGGTAAAATTCCATTTTTTATTACCGGTACTGTCCAATTTAAATGCCCATATATCAAAGCCACCGTAGTTATAGGTTACATCGCCGTCGGCGGAACAAGTAAATCCCATTGCCACAACCCCGCCATCGCTTGTGGCCACACCATCCATAACGTACTCCCTGCAACTGCCACCTACCATCTTGTCCCATATCTTGTTGCCTACGCTATCTATCTTTATAATCCAGAAATCAATAGACTCGGGATAGGGATCGTAAGTGACATCACCATCCTCGGAACTGGTAGCATTAATGATATAAAAATAGCCGTCAGACGATGCAACCAGCCTAGAAGGCCCATCTCCGGACGAACCTCCGAAAAATTTACCCCAAAGCACATTACCTGAATTATCCAACTTTAAAAGCCAGACATCAGTGGTAGAATTCGATGATGGATAGGAACTGTCCGGTTTTTCGTACTGTGCCACTACAAGATATCCATCACTGATAGGTACAATGTCTCTTGAGACAACATTCATTTCTCCTTCGATACAGTTTTGCCAATTGAAAACAATATTTTGGGCAGTTAATCTACTACCCAAAAGAAAAGTAAAAACAAGCAATATCAATCGAGATGCCAAAGAAATTTACTTTTTGACAATAATCTTGTCAGTTCTATAAGATGCTCCTGCCTTCAAGGAGTAAAAATAGATTCCAGCAGGTAATTGGCGGGTATCCCAAATTTTCTGCCCTTGCCTGCTAGTAAGTGTAAAAGTTTCAACCTTTTTCCCATAAGCATCATAAATAGTAAGGACGGCATCCGCTGTATTTTCGGGCAAAGTATAATCGAAAGCAGCCCACTCGCTGGCAGGGTTGGGTTTAACGGTAACTGATAAGCCGTAAACTCTTGCAAGTATATCAGGCAAAACTTTAGAACTTTTATAAGCAGCTTGTGCCCCAGCCTGTAGGCATGTGGTGTAAAAGGCTTCGTAATAATATTCCATTAAATCCAACGATTTTGTAAAGTCAAAGATAATCTATCATCTCATATTAATCAAGAAAATATTTCATATTGGACAATGTCTCTCAATCATTTATTGAAAGAAGTACATCCTAATAGAAATCAAATAAGCGTTAATTTACTTCAGCGCCGCAATCTGCTC
>DAONEL010000048.1:0-19009 GCA_035403045.1 Bacteroidales bacterium | reverse complement strand
TTCTGTCGCCTTCTTTTACAAACACCTGGATTACCGATCCGGCCATTTCGGCTGAGACTGCGATATTGTCCTCGCCATCAACTTTTCCCTGCACTTCGATATAATGGTCGAACTGGCCGGGCTGGACATCGGTTACAACCACATCCTTGTATTTGATAGCAGTGCTGTCGCCCAGGTTAAGTTCCGATTCAAGTTTCTTAATCTTGTCACCTATTTCGGTGTATTGTTTTTTAAGGGCAGCAAGTTCTTCCTTCTTATCAGCAGGTTTGCTGCTGCAGGATGCGATAAATACTACCAGTGCAATGAACGCAACGTTTTTATAAAGTGTCTTCATGTTTTCGGAGGTATATTGGATTATTGATTATTTGTTAGCTTGTCAAGTTTGTTTTTTGCCGCGAGCACGTTGTATGCCGCTGTGAAATAATTGGACTGGGCTGTGAGGTACTGATTCTGCGCGGTGGTAAGGTCGAGGCTTCCTGAAAGGCCCTCCTTGTACTTGATCTGTATCTTGTCATAGATTTTGCTTGCCAGGTCAACATTGTGTTTTTCGTTGAGATACTTCTCGTAGGATGTCCTGAATTCGTTCCGGGCATTGATGAAATCGAGTTTCAGCCCATCAGTGGCCAGCATTTTGCTGTTCCTGATCTTTTCGAGTTCCATTTTGCGTTCGGCCACCATTGCATTGCGCTGTCCGCTTGAGAATATCGGAATGTTGAGTGCAACGCCGGCAATGTCCTTCATGGTAAAGTCAAAATCTGCTTTTTTCAGTTTTTCCGAGTGGCGGTAAAATGCTGAAACACTGGGAAGATAACCGCTCTGTTCGCGTTTGAGGTTGAGGTTGCCAAGCTGTTCCTGCGTCGAAAGGATTTTATAGGTTATGTTGTTCTCAACATTAAACTGCCGGCCTTCAATCTGCTCAAGGTTAACACTGCCCAGTATCGCATTGAAGTCATCAGTGAGTTCAATATCATTTTCCAGTGGCAGGCCAAGCTGGAATTTCAACAGGTCTTTTACTGCATTGTGCTGGCGCTCCAGGGTTTTTAAGGTGTTGGAGAGATTGACCGATGTAAGTTCGATCTGGTCAACATCGGTATTTTCGATAAATCCCATGTTCAGCATTTCGCGCATATCCGAAAGGGTTTTCAGTATATTCTGGTAGGATTGCGAGACTATCTTCATATTCTGATCAAGGTTGAGCGCCAGGAAGTATGAATTGGCTACCGACTCACGGGTATCAATTTCTGATTTTTCGAGGCTCTGGTCGCTCATCATGTAGTAAACTTTCGATGCCTGCAATCCAACGAGGTAAGCCCCGCTGAAAACCAGCTGCGAAAGGGTTACATCCAGGGTGAAGTTATCAGGCACTCCGAGTTTTATTTCGGCACCAGGCACACTGTTCAGGTAAATCATTCCCCCGTCGCCGTCAGAAATGCCTGAGATTGTTCCATAGCTTGTGCTTGGATTGAACTGGATAAAATCCGGACTAAGCTGTGTGGAAGGGAAGTTCATGGAGGGAACCTTGAAAATATGCTGGTAATTTGCCGTGGCGCTTAGCTGCGGGAGGCCTATGGCCGTAGTTTCCCATATCTTCTTTTTGGCAAGTTCGGTATCTATCCGGGCATTTTTCACATTCTTGTTGTTCTCAACGGCATAATCCTGTGCCTGCTTAAGGCTAAACTGCCGGGGAGCTTTGGCAGACGTATCCTGCGCAAGCGCCTGCCCCGCATTAAGATAAGCTACAACAAGAAAAGGCAGTATCAGATTTGATATTTGTTTCATATTCTAGTTATTGGAGTTTTTATTGCTAAGTTGATTTTCATAATATTCTATTCCTTTCGGGTTGGCTATTCCCCTGATGTGATTGTCAAACATCACTTTGAATACCGCATCGGGAGTGAGTCCGGCCGATTCGAGGAAATCGGGATTGTGTATGCTTTCAAGTTTCTGAATATAAAGCCTGGCAACAGTTTCCACATCTAGATCGGAGCGGTAAAGATTTTCTTCAATGCCTCTGCGGATATTTGCAACGATTGCTTCATACACTTCTTCTTTTTTCTTTTGGTAGAATTCATTAAAGATTGACGGGTAGTATTTCTTTAATTCAAAAGTTACCAGTGAAGGAAGGCGTTTCATATTATCGCAGATCATGCGGCTGCTTTCCAGCAACTGGTCAATGGCGTTGAGTTTCATTATGGCTTCCCATCGTTCCTGGAGCGTCTGAAAATTCATCATGTCGTCAAGAATAGCCCTTACCAGGTCAGCTTTGTTCTCAACATACTGGTAAAGTGTCTTTTTCGAGATGCCGATTTCGCGGCAGATATCGTCCATCGACAAGTTCCGGATGCCATACCTGGCAAACAGCTCTGCACTTTCGTGAATGATTCTCTCAAATTTTTCGTCCATAATGCTAAATTAAGGCTGCAAAATTAGTCACATAAGAAACCCAGGAAACGAAATAACAATAAAGTGTTTCTTTTGTTTTCTATGAGCCTTAATATTCGCGTGCAAAATTCCTGCAACTTATATTGCTCAAAAAGACGAATCCGGCGAAAGCCGGAATTTGCCGGTTAAAGCATCAGAAAAGAAGGATGTGAACAGATGCAGGCAGATCAGTGGCTCTTGAGCATAGCCGAACGGTTTCTGATCCCGAAAGAAATGGACAGCAAAGCCATAAGGCCTGCCACCAGCAAGCCTATCCGTCCCAGGTAGTCGCCATAACGCACATAAAAGGTCAGATAGTCATTGGCATTAATTTGTTGCCTGATGGCTACCGGAGTCCAGTATGCGGTGCGTTGCTGAATGTCGCCGCGCTGGTTTATGAAGCAGGATATTCCGGTATTGGCAGACCGGGCAATGCTTCGGCGGGTTTCAATGGCCCTGATGGAGGAAAACAACAGATGATGCCTGTGGCCGGGCGTATTTCCCCACCATCCGTCGTTGGTAATCACGAATATGAGATTAGCGCCATTGCGAATAAAGCCGTTCATAAACTCACCGTAAACCGATTCATAACAGATGCAGGGAGCAATCCGGAGGGTATCGTTCACAATAAAAGGCATCCTGACATCATCAATACCCAGGCTGCCGACCGTGCCACCCAGGTCTATTGCATAATTCTCGAGAAACTTAAAAAGCCTTGGATATGGCATTTTTTCAACTCCCGGAGTTAGTTTCGATTTGTGATATTTCTGGAAAGTGCTGTCGTGCTTTACAAATAGTGCCGTATTGTATGAGTCGTAATATTTTTCGGCATCCTTAAACTTGCGGGCTGTGAGGCTCAACGGTTCGCCATCTTCGTAAAGTTTCCGTGTCGACATGCCGGTAACAAATGAAAGCTGTTTGTATTGCCTGTTGAATTGCCTGAGTGTTCGCAGGCTTTGCGACTGCTCAAAACGGTCCTCCCAAACGTATTCCTGCAATGCGCTTTCGGGGCATACAATGAATTGCGTGTTGCTGTCGGCTTTTGAGCGCGCGAGGGTAAGCATCCGCTCAAGTATCACTGCCGGTCCCAGTTCGTATTGTTCATTATAGGGATCTATGTTTGGCTGAATTACCACAACATCCACAGGAGATGATTTTTCGACATAATTTCTGTACATGATCAGCGAAACAATTATGGGGACAGCTATAAAAAGGACGATGATTGCTGACCGCAGCCACAGCGCCCTTTTCAATACAGCCTTTTCGAAAATGTCGCGTAATATAAAGAATATGAGGATATTAACCAGCAGTATCCATAGTGTGCCGCCAAAAACGCCGGTATATTCATACCATTGTATCCATCGGTTGTAAGCAGCAAAGCCATGGCCGAGGTTGAGCCATGGCCAGTTCAAATCCCAGCGGAGGTGAAGGTATTCAAACGACATCCAGTAACCAATCAAAGCAAGATATGAGCTTGTGCCGCCTCGCATTACCCGGTGTGTAATATGGAATGCCGTAAAAACTATTGACATGAACATCGTATTCAGAACTATTGCGGCTATGGCACCAACCAGTGTGGAACCGTTAATCCAGTAGGTGGTGAGCGCATTCCATACCAAAAATGCCAGGTATGAGTAGCCGAAAATACCAAACCAACTGTTGTCCTTCCTGTTTTTCCACTGTTCATGTTCAACCAGCATCAATGGAACAAGTCCGGCGAAAAGCAGCAGCGGGAAGCCGTGTTCAGGCCAGCCGAAAGTCATGAGCAGGCCGGTAAGTATTGCGAGAAGAAGTTTGGTGATACGTTTCATTGCCAGGGATTGATATAGCAAAGTTAGTATTTTAGAAATAGCAAAAGCTCCGGCATGGTTCAAACCCTGCCAGGGTTTTAGTATATTGACTCATTTCCTACTTTTGTAAAAAAAAGCTGCTTGCACGATATAGAAATAATGTCACCGGTAGGTTCGTTTGAATCGCTGATGGCTGCCATACAGGGCGGCGCCGGATCGGTATATTTTGGGGTTGGGAAACTCAATATGAGGGCCCGCTCAAGTGTTAATTTCACGCTTGGCGACCTTCAAAAAATCACCCGTATATGCCGCCGGTACAAGGTGAAAAGCTATCTCACTCTTAATACGGTGATATACGATGATGAACTGGAGGAGATAAAGGAAATCATCGATACAGCTAAGCGCTACCAGGTAACGGCCATCATTGCCAGCGACATTGCCGTGCTGGAATACGCGAAGAGCCGGGGAGTGGAGATTCACATTTCAACACAGTGCAATATAACCAACATAGGCGCCGTGAAGTTTTATTCACAGTATGCCGATGTGATGGTAACCGCCCGTGAACTATCGCTCGAGCAGGTAGCGAATATTACCCGGCAGATTAATGAACTGAATATACGTGGGCCAAAGGGCGAACTGATAAGAATCGAGATTTTTGTTCACGGCGCATTGTGCATGGCCATCAGCGGCAAATGTTACCTGAGTTTGCACAATCACAATTCGTCGGCCAACCGCGGTGCATGCCTGCAGGACTGCCGCCGCCGGTATATAGTCCGTGACAAGGAAACCGACATGGAGCTCGAAATTGAAAACGAGTATATCATGTCGCCGAAAGATTTGAAAACCATTCATTTGCTTGATAAAGTGCTTGAAGCCGGTGTGAAGGTGCTGAAAATTGAAGGCCGCGGGCGTTCACCCGAATATGTTAAAACGGTCACCCGGTGCTATCATGAGGCGGTTGAAGCGTATTACACAGGAGATTTCACGCCGGAAAACACAGAACGGTGGGACAAGGAACTTGCGAAAGTATATAACCGCGGATTCTGGGAAGGATATTACCTTGGCAGAAAACTCGGTGAATGGTCGCCGGTGCATGGTTCACTGGCTACGCAAAAAAAGATTTACGTGGGAATTGTGGCCAACTACTTTGCTAAAACCGGCATTGCGCATGTACGTTTAGATACGCAGGAACTCAATGTGGGCGACACAATACAGATTGTGGGCCCGACTACCGGTGTTTATGAAGCTGTTATTGAAGAAATGATCAATGAGGATAAGCCCTGCCTTCAAGCAATAAAAGGTGATAATCCCACTTTCAGGGTTGCGAGAACGGTGCGCAGGAATGACAAAGTTTACAGGGTTGTGCCTGCCGGGCATAATTAATCCGTTTTTAACCAATAGTCTTTAACCAGTCAAATTCATTGTTTTATGAAAAAACTGTTTGTTGCTCTTATTATGATTTTTGCCGGTGTTAACCTCATGGCTCAGTCTGCTGAAAAAAACTTCATCGACCAGCCATATATCGAAGTGACTGGAACCGCCGAACTTGAAGTTGTTCCCGATATGATCTATCTTCGAATTGTGCTGAATGAATCAGATACAAAAGGAAAGATTTCCCTGAGTTCGCTTGAGCGTAAAATGAAAGAACGTTTGTCGGCCCTTGGCATTGATGTGGCGAAAGATCTCACGGTAGAGGATCTTTCAAGCAACTTCACCCGCTATTTCCTGAAAGAAAAGGAAGTGACCAGTTCAAAACGCTATGTTTTACTTGTACACGATGCTGCTACTGCCGGCAAGGCGATCCAGGCATTGGGGGAAGAAGAAATTTCAAATATTTCCATTATAAAGATCGATCATTCACAGATGGCTCAAAAACGTTTTGACCTGCGGCTCGAAGCGGTAAAAGCGGCACAGCGCAAGGCCCAGGCTATGGCCGAATGTATTGGTCAGCATATCGGTAAAGCGATCTACATAAGTGAAGAAAATGCCTTTGCTCCATATGTCCAGTCAAATGTGAATACTTTAATGCTCAATGAATCTGCCGGATATGACAACCAGGAACCGGAACTTACCTTCAAAAACATTTATATAAAATCGAGTGCAAATGTTAAGTTTATTTTAAACTGATCACTAAATGCTCCATAACCATCATACCCATTCATGCTTTTCGGATGGCAAATCCCTTCCCGGCGAGTATATAGAAAAGGCAATCGAAAAAGGCTTCAGCATTCTTGGTTTTACCGAACACTCACCATTGCCTTTCGAAAATGGTTTTTCGTTCAGGCCGGAAAAAAAACAGGAGTATCTTGATCTGATGACAGCGCTGAAACAGGAATACACCGGGCAAATATCGATTTATCGTGGCTTGGAGATGGATTTCGTGCCGGGCATGTCGGACGATTTTGCGGCTGTGGAACAGGAATATCAGCCTGATTACCTGATTGGTTCGGTGCATCTTGTCAATAGTCCCGGTGGCGATGCCTTGTGGTTTATTGACGGCCCCATGGCTGAGATTTATGATGCCGGGCTCAATGATTATTTTGGCGGCGACATCCGTAAAGCGGTGACGGCGTACTATAGCCAGGTAAACGGGATGCTTGAAACACAGCGTTTCGACATTATCGGCCACATGGATAAGATCAAGATGCACAACCGCGGGCGTTATTTTTCAGAAGACGAAAAATGGTATTGTGACCTGGTTGCTGAAACGCTCAGGCTGATAAGAGAAAAAGATATTATTGCCGAAGTAAACACCCGCGGCATCTATAAAAAGCGCTCCGATACAACGTATCCCGGGCTGGAAATCCTCAAGCAAATAAAAGCCTTGGGAATAAGGGTGATGGTGAATTCTGATGCTCACCAGCCTGAAGAAATTGACGGTGCTTATCTTGAAGCCTTCAGGTTGCTGGAGGCCGCGGGAATTGCCGAAACCGCATTCTTTACCGGTACAAAGTGCGAATTTACCAACATGCCGCTTGTGTGTATGCCATTCACCGTTCTGGGCAGGTAATTCAGCGGGTCCTGTTCAGGGGCATCAAAATCAGTGAGGCTGTAGTTTTTGATAGCAGCCAGCACCTGTTGCTGCCAATGGACGGCAGCCGAAGCATACCCCGATTTACGAATTGCGCTTACCCATTTTGAATGGTCAGAGGTATTCTCAAGCTCGGAAAAGAAGTTCTTTTTTGTCAGCAAGTCGCAGAAATACCTGAAAGACGCAGTATCCGAATCGAATTCACGATAACGGGTGTGCTTTCCGAGTTTTTTGAGCGCATTCATATTCTTGCCAACTATTCCGAAATGGTTGTGAAACTTACGGCTTAGAACTGATGTGCCGGCGCCGCTTTCAACAAACGCAACACCCAGTATCACACTGGCCGGAATGCGGTATTCGTGCATCAGGGTCACAGCCATGCTGCTGTATTTATCAATGTATTTCTGATGCTTATGTGATTGTGCAAATACGTTTAACGGCAACAATAGAGTCAAGCTCACGCCTACAATGAAATGCCTGAACAAATTTGATGTTTTTTTCTCCATAGATTAAATTTTCCTACTCATGGCAGGGTGTTAAACCGGGTCATTCAAGTAGTTGCATTTTCCTGGTAAACAGGAATTTGCAGAGTTATGCAAGTGTATTATAGTAGTCTGGTAACAGGGAAGTTATGTCTCCCTTAACCTGCCCGGGATGTTTGGGTTAATGTTTGCCGGGCTGTAAATCTCGGGTTATTCAGCCGGGTTGTAAGCCCATTTGAGCCAAATAGAACCCCATGTAAATCCGCCGCCAAAAGCAGCGAGAATAAGGTTGTCGCCTTTATGAAGCCTGTTTTCCAGTTCCCAAAGGCATAAGGGAATGGTAGCTGATGTGGTGTTTCCGTATTTTTCGATGTTGACCATCACCTTTTCGGGTGGCAGTCCCATCCTGTTACCGGTAGCATCAATGATGCGGAGATTGGCCTGGTGAGGAACAAGCCAGGCCAGGTTGTCGGGCGTGAGGTTGTGTTTTTCCATCATTTCCACCGAAACGTCAGCCATTTTTGAAACAGCCCATTTGAAAACGGCCTGTCCTTCCTGGTAAATGTAATGTTCGCGTGCATCGACGGTTTCGTGTGACGGAGGTTTTACCGATCCGCCGGCTTTCATATGCAGATGGGTAAACCCGACACCATCGGTATGAAGAATGGTATCCATAACACCAACTTCTTCTGTAGTGGGTTCAAGCATTACTGCTGCAGCAGCATCGCCAAATAATGGGCAGGTCGTACGGTCGGTATAGTCAGTGATGGCTGACATTTTCTCGGCGCCAACAACAATAACTTTTTTGCGGAAGCCTGTTTCAATAAATTGCGAAGCAACCTGCAGCGCGAACAAAAACCCTGAGCAGGCAGCATTTATATCGAAACTGAATGCATTGTTGATCCCTGTTTTGTGGCTTATTATATTGGCCGTTGCCGGAAAAACATGGTCAGGAGTTACCGTCGGGCAAATGAGCATATCAATTTCATCGGGTGATGTTTTGGTCTTTGCCAGAAGCAATTTAACGGCTTCGGCACCCATGTCACTCGATCCTTTGCCGGGCTCTTTCAGTATATGACGTTCCCTGATGCCAATCCTGGTCATGATCCACTCATCGGTGGTGTCAACCATGCGGCTCAGTTCTTCGTTGTTAAGAATATAAGGTGGGACGTATCCTGCAACACCTGTTATGGCAGCTCTGATTTTTGTCATCAATTCCTGTTTATTATGATTTTGATACAGGTTACTGTCGGTTCAAATACTTTTTGAAGAGAATTCAACAGGCAGCTGAATGATTTGTCGAGTTTATAATGCCGTTGCCGAAGTTGTCCTGGCTACGGAATCCGGCAATGAATGTTTTATTTTTGAAATGAGACGCGATTCATAAATATCGCGACCCATGAGTATCATGTTTTTTATTGCAGTTTCATTTGAAATGCCATGTCCCATGATCACGATACCGTTAACGCCGAGAATGGGTGTTCCGCCGTAATTCTCATAGTTGAATCTGGCAAAATAGTCATCTATCAGGTTTCTTTTGGCCATGATGCGGTACATGCTTTCAATGGATTTAAGAAGGATATTCCCGGTAAACCCGTCGCAAACAATCACGTCAGCTTTATTTTTCAGAATATCACGGCCTTCCACATTTCCAATGAAGTTCACTTCCTGTGATTCTTTCAACAGATGATAGGTAGCCTGGGCAGTGATATTTCCTTTCTCTTCTTCTTCGCCAATGTTTAACAATCCAACCCTGGGTTTTGCTATTTTCAGCACTTGCTGGGCATACAGCGAACCCAGCAGGGCGAACTGCTGCATAACATCAGGACGTGCATCAGGGTTGGTTCCCACATCAATAAGTATGCTCAGCCCTCCATTTTCCTGCGGCATAAATGCAGGTGTTGCAGGCCTGATGATGCCCTGGATATTGTTGATGCTGAAGATGGAACCAACCAGCATGGCGCCGCTATTGCCTGCACTGGCAAATGCATCGATCTGCCTGTGCTTAAGCATATTGAACCCGACACTGATGGTTGATGTGGGCTTGCGAGTAAGTGCTTTGGTGGGATGTTCACCCATGCCAATCACTTCGCGGGCATCCACAATTTCAAAATGTTCCGGTGATGAACCGGCATTTTTCAATTGCTCAGCAATAGCATCAACAGGCCCTATGAGAACGATTTTGTTTTCGGAAGGCAATTCCCGTTGCGCAAGAATAGCACCTCCGATGGCAGCACCGGGTGCAAAATCGCCTCCCATTACATCCAATCCGATCTTCATATCGAAGTTGGTTCGTTAGTCAAGGCGTCTATGAAAAGGTGAAAAACCACTACGCGGTGGCGCTTTTTTCAATAGCCAGACGGCCTTTGTAATAACCACACTCGGGGCAAACACGGTGATAAAGCACCGATGTGCCGCAATTGGAGCAGATTACGATGGTTGGAGCATCGATTTTGTAATGAGTCCTGCGTTTAGCCGTTCTCGTTTTCGAAAAACGATGTTTTGGATTTGGCATGATTGTATTTATTAATAGTTATTGTTCTGGTTTAATAACAACCGTTTACGGCTGTTTTCATTTTTCCTTATCAGTCTGCAGATTCTTCAGGGCTTCCCAGCGGGGATCAACAGTATCGTGAGGTGCCATGGCGCTGAGCCGCTTAAGTACATCAGGGTCGCATGTTGAGTTGCCGTTTTCATCATCGGGATGAAGGATACGGGCCGGCAACATCAGGTGGGAGTATTCGTATATGAAAGGCGCCAGGTCGAATTTGTAATCCGTTGCCGGAATTACAACCACATCGTCGCTTTCTTCGGAATATTCTTCACCAAACTTCACAATAAGCTGTTCACTGCCATCAACCGGCAACATAAAACTGCCGCCGCAACGGTCGCAAACGGCATCAACTTCACCTGTGATTTCGGTGTTGAAGATCATCATGCGCTCCTGTTTTTCGAGCAAAACCGTCACTTTCAGCCTTGCCGAATGAATCTGCGAGTATTCAAATTGCTCAAAGAACTTGTCGTCCACTTCGAAATCAAACTGGTGATTTCCAAGCTCTAAGCCCACAAAGGGAATGATAAATTCCTTCAAAGGATTCATTGGTCTGTGCGCTTTATTTGCGGGGCGCAAAATTACAAAATCCTGTAATATTTACAAAGTATTGTTTAAGAGGGTGTTTTTTTAAGGGGAAGGGTGCCGGATTATTATGTTCATCCTTAGCTTAGAGCAATTTCTGACGCCGTTCAGTGAACACTCCCTTTTTAAAATTCGGTTTTATTTCACAACTACCTTACATTTCCCCACAACCACACAATCGTTTATCAGTTGCCCGAAATAAATACCCGGTGGCCAGTGGGAGCAGTTAATGGCTTGGATAGTTTGAAAAGGTGCAATGCTCATTTCTTCCACTTTTCTGCCGCTCATATCTATAAACTGCAACAAACTTTTTTGCGAAACCTGCTGAAACTGAACAGTAAAAAAATCAATTGCCGGATTGGGTAAAATTTCCAGGTTATCAATTGAAATATAATGGGTATTGGTATATATATTATCATTTAGTTTTAATATAAATCCATCCCAATTCCCATTTGAAGTCATATTAAAAACTCCTGATCCCGGATCAAAATCAACAGTGTTGTTAAATGAACCTGCTGAATATAAATGGCCATCATTATCAGAGATACATGAAATCACATAAGAGCCTTCACAATCTATTGTATTAACCCACTGCAAATTAAATATCGAATCATACTTACTTATAAAAATACTTTGATTACCGACAGCTGTGACAATAAACTCATTAAGTCCTAAATCGAAATCAACATCACCACCGAAAGATCCTGCTAAATAAATGTTTCCATTAATATCCTGATTAAGCGTTTCATTAAATAATATTTCCCAAGGTTCCCCATATAATGCCCTTACATCGACCGGATTCCCTTCTCTTGTCATTCTGCATAGATAAATACTAGATGCATTGGGAGAGTCAAGGGGAAAAATTCCAGTACTGTCGAAATAACATAAACCTTCAAACTGCCCGGAAAGTAATAATGTAGAATCTTTGAGAATTGTTATCTGAGAAGCATAAGAACTGAATCCATCAGCACCGATTTTTCTCGCAAATAGCAAATCGCCATCTGAGGTATATTTACTAATAAATGCATCGCCATAATAATCTGCTTGAAGATAATAAGTCCCGGGCCCTGGATCAAAATCGGCAACTCCGTGGACATTCCCTTCTAAATATATATTGTTCTGATTATCTACAGCTATTGCATTTCCGTAATCTGTTGCATTCATTGAGTTATTTAAAATTTGCTTAGCCCATACAAATTCACCCAAAGAATCAAGCTTACAAAAAAATGCATTGTTGGTATATTCCTGAGTGCTGAGTAAAAATATTCCTGTACCGGGATCAAAATCAATTGTATTATTAAAGGTACCTGTCGTTAGTATGCAGCCTGATTTATCAATCTCTATTTCTACTGGTTGACATAGTCCTGATCCTTCGTATTTTTTTGCAAATAAGAAATTACCATCAGAATCAATTTTCCAGATAAAACCGCCTTCTTCATCCTCTGGTGATAAAAAGTATGTTCCATTGCCAGGATCGAAGTCGATTGAATCCTGAAATGTTCCTGTAGCAAGAATATTATTTTGTCGGTCAAAAACTATATCATTGATTTCATTTCCATCCTTACTTTTTAATTGTTTTGCCCAGATAAAAATTCCCGCGGTATCGATTTTTGCTATATATGAGTTTACATTTTGACCTGAATAAAGCATTGATATTCCTGGTCCGGGATCTGCATCAATAGAATCCTGAAAAATGCATGATAAATATAAATAACCGTCAACGGAATAAAATATCCGGGTTGCATAGTCGTAATTGGGCCCCCCAAATTGCTTTGCCCAGCCAAGCTCAGTTTGGGAAAGCGCTTGATTAACAAAAGTTATGTTTATCAATCCCAGTAAATATAAAATTATGTATTTGGATTTCATTGTATAGAATATTTACTTACAATCCCTTGCAGCCGCGGATTTGTGAGCCTTTTCTGGTGCGGATTAGTAATCCGTGCCAAATTTTTCACCAAATTAATATTTTGGGCATTGCAACTATATTTTCCTCCGAAGATTTTTTAGCCTGAACCGATAGGTTCCGGTCAGTAATCCATTTAATCCCATGCCATTAAATATCTCAAAAATTCCTACCTTTGCAGCCTTTTTCAAAACACGTTCAACGTACTGCCTGATGCCAAACAATTATCCTGAATACAAACAACTTAGCCTTACCCGCATTGGCAGCGAGGTGCTCGACTTCTGGAAACAGAACAACATCTTCCATAAAAGCCTTCAATACCGCACCCATCACAAGCCTTTCATCTTTTATGAAGGGCCTCCCTCAGCCAACGGCCAGCCAGGCATTCACCATGTGATGGCCCGCGCTATCAAGGATATTTTCTGCCGCTACAAAACACTCAAAGGTTTTTACGTTGCCCGCAAAGCCGGATGGGATACCCACGGGCTGCCCATCGAACTGGCCGTTGAAAAAACGCTCGGCATCACCAAAGAAGATATAGGCCGTACCATTTCGGTGGACGACTATAATAAGGCTTGCCGCAACGAAGTGATGAAATACAAGGATATGTGGGACAACCTCACCGAGAAAGTCGGCTACTGGGTTGACCTCGACCAGCCTTACATCACTTTTGAGAATACTTATATCGAAACCTGCTGGTACCTGCTGGCACAGCTCTATAAAAAAGGGCTGCTTTACAAGGGATATACCATTCAGCCTTACTCGCCGGCTGCCGGCACAGGATTGTCGTCGCACGAACTCAACCAGCCGGGCTGTTACCGCGATGTGAAAGACAATACAGTTGTAGCCCAGTTCAAAGTTCGCAAGGATACCGCTCACGCATTGATCCCGGAACTTTTCAGCAGCGATGATAAAGAAGTGTTTATCATGGCCTGGACGACCACTCCCTGGACGCTGCCTTCGAACACAGCCCTGGCTGTCGGGGCAAACATCGACTATGTACTCGTTGAAACATTCAATCCCTACACTTTCATCCCGGTAAAACTGGTTCTTGCAAAGCCTTTGTTAAGCAAGTATTTTCCCGAAACCAATTCCGGACTTGCTCTCGAAGACTACCAGCCGGGGCAGAAAAATATTCCCTTTAAAGTTTTAAAGGAATTCACCGGGAAACAGTTGGTAGGCCTGCGTTACGAACAACTTCTACCTTATGCTCAGCCCGAAACCGGCGATGCTTTTGTGGTGGTAACCGGTGATTTTGTGACTACCGAAGACGGGACAGGCATTGTGCACATCGCGCCCAGTTTTGGAGCCGACGACTTTAAAGTGGCAAAGCTTAATGGAATTGGTGCTTTGACCATGGTCAACAAAGACGGCCGTTTCAACGATCAGATGGGTGAATTTGCCGGACGGTTTGTGAAGGCTGAATATTCCCCTGAGTTTGAACTGGCTGTGGTTGACAATGTTGACATCGACATTATCGTTAAGCTGAAGAAGGAAAACCGTGCATTTAAAGCCGAGAAATACGAACACTCGTACCCGCATTGCTGGCGTACCGATAAACCCATTCTATATTATCCGCTCGATTCATGGTTTATCCGCACCACGGCACTCAAAGACCGACTGATTGAGCTCAACCAATCCATCAACTGGAAACCGGAAGCCACCGGAACCGGCCGTTTCGGTAACTGGCTCGAAAACCTGGTTGACTGGAACCTTTCACGTTCGCGCTACTGGGGAACGCCTCTGCCCATCTGGGTTTCGGAAGACCGCAGTGAGGAAATGATCATTGAATCGGTGGCACAGCTTAAAACCGAAATTAAAAAGAGCATCTCTGCAGGTTTCATGCAGGAAAATCCTTTCAGTAACTATAAGGAAGGAGACACTTCGCACGAGAACTATTCCACCTTTGACCTTCACAGGCCTTATGTGGATGATATTGTGCTTGTTTCACCCACCGGGATGAAAATGCTGCGCGAGCCCGACCTCATCGACGTATGGTTCGATTCGGGCGCCATGCCCTATGCCCAGTTCCATTACCCGTTTGAGCATAAAACCGAACTGTCAGAATATTTCCCTGCCGATTTCATTGCCGAAGGTGTTGACCAGACCCGCGGATGGTTTTACACGCTTCACGCTATTGCTACGCTGGCCTTTGATTCGGTTGCTTTTAAGACTGTGGTTTCCAACGGGCTGGTACTCGACAAGGATGGCAACAAGATGTCGAAACGCCTGGGCAATGCCGTCGATCCTTTCGAAACCATCGAAAATTTCGGGCCCGATGCCGTTCGCTGGTACATGGTTACAAATTCGCAACCATGGGATAACCTGAAGTTTGATAAAGACGGTATCACCGAAGTGCAGCGCAAATTCTTCGGAACACTTTACAACACCTATAGCTTCTTCGCACTTTATGCAAACATTGACGGTTTCAGGTATGCCGAGCCGGATGTACCTGCCACCGAACGTCCTGAGATTGACCGCTGGATACTTTCGGAACTGAATTCGCTTATTAAAAATGTGGACGAATCATACGAACAGTATGAGCCAACACGTGCCGGAAGGTTAATCTCCGATTTTGTGAACGATCACCTCAGCAACTGGTACGTCAGGTTATCGAGACGCCGTTTCTGGAAGGGCGAATATACGAGCGATAAAATTTCGGCTTACCAAACGCTTTATCAGTGCCTTGTTACCGTTGCTCAGCTGGCTTCACCGATTGCACCGTTCTTCACCGACAGGCTTTTCATCGACCTCAACAGCATTACCGGCAGGGTGAACGCCGAATCAATTCACCTCACCGATTTCCCGGTGGCCGACGAATCAATGATCGATAAATCGCTGGAAGAAAGAATGGAACTTGCACAGCAGTTTTCATCGATGGTGCTGAGCCTGCGCAAAAAAACAAACCTCCGCGTGAGGCAGCCGCTGCAGAAAATACTGATCCCGGCTACGGGTGACGAATTCAAAGCTCAGATCAACAGGGTGAGCAATCTGATACTGAGCGAAGTGAATGTGAAGGAACTCGAATTCCTGTCGGATGACGCCGGTTTCCTTGTGAAACGCATCAAACCCAACTTTAAAACGCTGGGGCCCAGGTATGGCAAGCTCATGAAGGAAATTGCCGCAGCCATCAGCGGTTTCACAAAGGAGCAGATCGCCGCTATCGAACGTGACGGCAAGTATGATATGGAGATCAACGGCCAGCCTGTTCAGGTGGAACTGGCAGATGTTGATATTATCACCGAAGATATCCCCGGATGGGTTGTAGCAAACCAGGGAACATTGACAGTTGCCCTTGATATTACCCTTACACCTGCATTGCAGGAAGAAGGAATCGCCAGGGAATTAATCAACCGGATACAAAACCTCCGCAAAGACAAGGGTTTTGAAGTTACTGACAAAATAACCCTCAGGGTTGAAAAAAATCCTTTGACCGAATCAGCAATCGCGAACAATTTAGTATATATTTGTTCCGAGACGCTGGCCGAAAAACTAACAATAGAAAACCTGGAAAACTGTCCGGAAAAAGATATTGTTGAGCTCACCGACGAGATCAGTATCAGCATTGTTGTGGCAAAAACCGCATAACGGACAAAGCAACCAGCAACCATTTGAATTAACGTACCACTAATACCCAGGAACCATGAAAGCGGATCAGAAGAAAGAGGAAAAAGCCAAAACCAGGTATTCAGATGAAGAACTCGAGGAGTTCCGCCAGATCATTCTGGAAAAGCTCGAAAAAGCCCGTCGCGACCTGCAACTGCTCACCGAAGCATATACCAACAGCAACGATAACGATACTATGGATACATCACCCACTTTCAAGGTGCTTGAAGAAGGTTACCAGGTGATGTCGAAAGAGGAAAACTCGCGGCTTGCTTCGAGGCAGGAAAAATTTATCCAGAACCTGGAAAACGCCCTGGTACGTATTGAGAACAAAACGTATGGCATCTGCCGGGCTACCGGTAAGCTCATTTCGAAAGAAAGGCTTCGCAGCGTACCTCATGCTACGCTCAGCATTGAAGCAAAACTCGGCCAGAAATAGGCCCCAAACCTGCTGAACCCGGATGCTTAAGAAGTCTTTCCTTATCGTTTTCCTTGTGTTGCTTGCCGACCAGCTGCTCAAAATATGGGTAAAAACCACCATGACTCTTGGGCAGGAAATTCATATGGCTGGCAACTGGGCCATACTTCATTTTACTGAAAACAATGGTATGGCTTTCGGGATGCAGTTTGCCGGCGATTACGGTAAACTTGCCCTGAGCCTCTTCCGCATTATTGCGGTGATCTTTCTTGCCTGGTATATCTGGCATCTTTCGAAACGCGACACCAAATTCGGGGTAATTGCCTGCTTTTCGCTCATTATGGCGGGTGCTATGGGCAACATTATCGACAGTGCCGTCTATGGACTTATTTTCAGCGAAAGCACATTTTTTGATGTAGCCCGAATGTTCCCTGCCGAAGGCGGTTACAGTACTTTCCTTCACGGCAAAGTGGTGGACATGTTCTATTTCCCGATTCTCCAGGGTAACTATCCACAATGGTTCCCGTTCTGGAAAGGCCAGGAATATATATTTTTCAGGCCGGTTTTCAATATTTCGGATAGCGCCATCACCACCGGTGTTCTCAGCCTGATCGTTTTCGAAAGAAAATTCTTCCAGGGACATGAGGAAGATGGAAAGAGTGAAGAAAATGAAGTTTTTGCTGACTCTGAGGAAATTAAGAAATAGAAATTAAGGAATAAGATGTCGAACCTGCCGTATATGATTACGCGGCAGGTTTGTCTTTTTTTAGGCACAACCAATCAATATGTTTCCTAAATTTGCGCCTCAAATCTGAATGTTATGACTGAGAAGATAGTCGGCAGGATTTCACAGATTATTGGTCCTGTTATTGATGTTACTTTCGACGAAAAAGTTCCCCTCCCGAATATTTACGAAGCCCTTGAAGTTACCAACGACCATGGCAATGTCATTGTGCTTGAATGCCAGCAGGATATCGGTGAAAATACAGTCCGTACCGTTGCTATGGACTCTACTGATGGTCTCTTCAGGGGAATGGAAGTAGTTTCAACGCGCGAAACCATCTCCATGCCGGTAGGCGATACAATCAAAGGCCGCCTTTTCAATGTAACCGGTAATCCAATCGACGGACTGGAAAAGGTTTCACGTGAAAAAACCTACAGCATACACCGTGAACCACCAAAGTTCGAAAGCCTGTCCACTTCAAAAGAAGTTCTTTTTACCGGTATTAAAGTTATCGACCTGATCGAACCCTATTCAAAAGGAGGGAAAATTGGTTTGTTCGGCGGTGCAGGTGTTGGCAAAACCGTTATCATCCAGGAGCTTATTAACAATATTGCCAAGCAGTACAACGGTTTTTCAGTATTTGCAGGCGTTGGTGAACGCACCCGCGAAGGCAATGACCTGCTTCGTGAAATGATTGAAGCTGGCCTGGTTAACTATGGTGAAGAATTTAAAAAAAGCATGGAAGCCGGTGGCTGGGATCTTTCAAAAGTGGACAAAAAAGCCATGGAGCAGTCGTTGCTTACAATGGTTTTCGGACAAATGAACGAGCCTCCCGGAGCCCGTGCCCGTGTAGCCCTTTCAGGACTTACAGTGGCTGAATATTTCCGCGATGGCGACGAAAACAGCTCAGGTAACGATATCCTTTTCTTTGTCGATAACATCTTCCGTTTCACACAGGCAGGTTCCGAAGTATCGGCACTGCTGGGGCGTATGCCTTCGGCTGTAGGCTACCAGCCCACACTGGCTACCGAAATGGGTATCATGCAGGAACGCATCACTTCAACCAAGCGCGGTTCAATTACTTCGGTACAGGCTATTTATGTTCCTGCCGATGACCTTACTGACCCCGCACCTGCCACTACCTTTGCCCATCTCGATGCCACCACGGTACTCAGCCGCAAAATTTCAGAACAAGGGATCTACCCGGCTGTTGACCCGCTCGATTCAACATCACGCATCCTCACGCCCGACATAGTGGGTGAAGAGCATTACAATACAGCCCAGCGTGTGAAGATGATTCTGCAACGTTACAAAGAGCTTCAGGATATCATCGCGATACTCGGTATGGACGAACTTTCTGACGAAGACAAGCTGGTTGTCCAACGCGCCCGTCGTGTTGCCAGGTTCCTTTCACAGCCATTCCATGTTGCAACACAGTTTACTGGTATCCCCGGAGTGTTTGTAAACATTGAGGATACTATCAAAGGCTTTAAAATGA
>DAONEL010000047.1:0-19091 GCA_035403045.1 Bacteroidales bacterium | reverse complement strand
AATACTTTTACTTCTCCAGCTGACGGTCACACGTATTCGGTCGGAGAGTCAATTGGCAGCAGCACCGTTATTGCAGTAATTTTATCATCACAAACGCTATCGTACAATGATAGTTATTCGCTAGCCTGCGGCCAGACAGTTTATTACCGGGTATATGCTTTTCGATACGCCACCGATGAAAACAATGGCAATGACTATAATTTAGCCAGGGGCAGAGCCTATAATGAAACAAACTATGCTGCTGCCAGCGTAAGCAGGGCAGCCGGGCCGGTTATCACGCTGGTACAGCCTGTAAATCCTTCGTGCAACTCCAATAACGGATCAATTACGATATTTGCCAACGGAACCGGAACCTTGCAGTATTCAATAGATAACGGAACCACCTGGCAAACATCTTTCACCTTCAGCAACTTAAGTGCAGGGAGCTACAATATAGTTGTGAAAGATCCTTCAGGTTGCCAGACAAATTATGCAGGGAACCCTGTCGTGCTCACCAGCAGTCCGGCTGCAGCAATTATTTCGGTTACACCAACAAATGCTACCTGTGGAAACAACGACGGAGTTATAAGTATTTCAGCCACAGGCGGCACTCCTCCGCTTTCATATTCAATAAACAATGGTACAACCTGGCAATCAGGTTTCGTTTTCAATAACCTGGCACCGGGAAATTATTATGTAGTTGTTGAGGATGACAACGGCTGTCAGACTGTTTACGCATCAAATCCTGTAGTTATAAGCAACAGTGGCGGAGCCTCAATAATATCGGTTACTCCGGCTGATGCAACCTGCAATAATAACAACGGTTCAATCACCATTACAGCAAACGGCGGCACTCCTCCGCTTTCATATTCAATAAACAATGGTACAACCTGGCAATCAGGTTTCGTTTTCAATAACCTGGCACCGGGAAATTATTATGTAGTTGTTGAGGATGACAACGGCTGTCAGACTGTTTACGCATCAAATCCTGTTGTTATTAGCAGCAGCAGCGGAGCCTCAATAATATCGGTTACCCCGGTCAATGCAACCTGCAATAATAGCAATGGTTCAATCACAATAGCAGCAAGCGGCGGCACTCCTCCGCTCACCTACTCAATTGATAATGGAGCAACCTGGAGCTCAGGCAGTATTTTCGGCGGACTTGCGCCGGGAAATTATTACATTGCCGTTCAGGATGATAATGGATGTGTAACCTTCTACGGCACAAATCCTGTAACAATTTCGAGTGCCGGTGGTGCAATAATCAACTCTGTTTTAACAACCCCTGAAACCTGCGGAGCCGGTAACGGCAGTATTACCATTGATGCCAACAGCGGTACTCCTCCTCTCCAGTATTCGATTGATGACGGAGCCACCTGGAAGGCCACTTCCCTTTTCAACGGGTTAAGCCAGGGCGATTACAATGTAATAGTGCTTGATGCCAACAATTGCCTTACTCCTTACCCCTTCAATCCTGTAAGTGTAGGAATTACCGGCGGGCCCGAAATCAATAACGTTGCCACCGAAGCTGCCACCTGCGGGTTTAGTAACGGCACCCTGACAATTTCTGCGATTAACGGCACGCCGCCTCTTGAATACTCAATTGACAATGGGATAACATATCTGCCGGGCAACAATATCAATGGATTGGCGCCGGGCAACTATTATGTTGTTGTTAAAGATGCCAATAACTGCTCTTCGCCCTATCCGGCCAACCCTGTGTCAATTTTCGACCAGGCCAGCCCTTTAATATTATCCGTTGATACCATTCCATCTACCTGCGGTTACAACAACGGAAGTATCATCATATCAGCAAATGGCGGCACTGAGCCTATCCTTTTTTCTATTGATAACGGCATAAGCTGGATTGCCGATTCAGCCGGTTACAACAATCTTGCAGCAGGGACTTACAACGTTGTTATAAAGGATGATATCGGCTGTGTGACCTTGTGGACATCAAACCCGGTAGCAGTTAACAATACTTCAGGGGCTACCATTGATTCTGTTCATGCAACGGATGCAGGGTGCGGCAGCGATGGAGCCATTCAGATATATTCTTCAGGAGGTACCGATCCTGTTCTGTATTCGATTGATAACGGAACAACATGGAACGCTTCATCGTCATTTTCGGGTCTCGCACCAGGAAATTATACCGTTCTTACAACCGACCTGAACAATTGCCAAACTGCTTTCATTACGAATCCGGTTGAAATAAAAAGTGCCTCGGGAGCATATATAAGCGGATATTCGGTGGCAGATGAAACCTGTAGCCTAAGCAATGGAGAATTGACGGTTACAACCACCGGAAGTCCTCTTCCTATAAGTTATTCTATCGACAACGGACTTACCTGGCAGGATTCGGCTCATTTTACAGGGCTGCCTGCAGCTTCATACTGGCTGGTAACCATGGGGCTCACCAATTGCCTCACTCCTTATCCGTTCAACCCGGTTGATCTGATCAATCATCCCGGCCCGGTAGTTGACACGACGCTGAGCAAAGATGCAACCTGCAACCAGGATAATGGTTCAGTTGAAATATTCACATCAGGAGGTACGATGCCATTGGTCTTTTCAACGGATAACGGTATCACATGGCAGGATTCAGCAATTTTCCGCAACCTTGCTGCCGGCAGCTATCACATAGCAGCAAAGGACACTAACCAGTGCATCAGTTATTATAACTACAACCCACTACCGATCAATAGTATTCCTGTTGCTGAAATCCAGTTATCTCAAACAGGATCAGTCTGTTACGGGCAGGAATGGAATCTCACTCCCGGTACCGGATTTTTATCATACGTATGGCAGGATGGTTCCTCCCAGGCAACGTTTAAGGCAATCGATGAAGGTTTGTACTGGGTAACAGTGACCGACACAAATGGTTGTATTCAAAACGATTCTGTATCCATTGTGAAATGCTCCGGACTGTTTGGCGTACCAAGCGCCTTTTCGCCCGACCTTGACGGAAAGAATGAAGTTTTCCGCGTAATTGCCTTTCATCCTGAAAAAATCGTCGAATTCAGAATGCATATCTATAACCGCTGGGGGCAACTGGTTTTTGAAACCAATTCGCTGCTTGGCTACTGGGATGGAAGATTGGGAGGACATCCCTGCGATGCCGGAGTTTACAGTTACCTGATCGAATTCCGGGCCGAAGACGGCTATCAGTCAGAACAGAAAAGCCCTGTAAGGGGAATGGTTACAATAGTGAGATAGATTTGCGCGAAATTGCGCTACCAGTTCCCGTCAGCTTCGCCAATTAATTCCTGCGATTCATCTTTCCCAAGATAACGGTCGATAATATAATGCACAAGGTATACAAGCGGCGTAAGAATGATCGCCAGCAGTACCTTGTATGTGTATTGCACCACCCCTACTTTCAGCACTTCACCAATTGACCAGTTTCCAAAAACATAAAATGCTATTGTCAATATGATGAAACTGTCGAACAGCTGTGATATCACTGTGCTTCCTGTAGCTCTGAGCCACAGGTATTTATGACCGGTTATCCCTTTAAACCAGTGAAAAGTATAGGCATCAATCAACTGGCTGACGAGAAATGCAGTGAGTGAACCTATAATGATTCCCAGCCCTTGCCGGAAAATAGTCAGGTAGGCATAGTTGATATCAAAAGGCCTGCCCTGGTTGTCCAATCCATTGATCTGCATCCAGAAATCAGCCGGTGGCATCTTAGTCCATGCCAGCACAATGACAAAAGAGTATGCGATAAGTATAGCGGTGAAAAAACTGATCTTTCGTACCCCTTGTTTTCCAAAATATTCATTGATTATATCGCTGATAATGAACACAAACGGCCAGATGAGCACACCCACACTCATGTTGAAATCGAGTGGTGTGCCAAACAGGTTGACATGGGCCGGCCTTAATCCGAGAAGCGTTTCGAGTGAAAAAATCTTTACTCCGCCAAATTCAGCTATCAGGGCATTGGTGATAAAAATCCCTGATAAGATAAAAAATAATGTTGTCCGCTTATTCAGAACCAAACTGTGTGACATAAAACTCAGGTTACATTAAATCATTAAACAACAACGTTTTTCGATTAAAGTTGGATCAACCGGTGGTGGTCACCACAGCTATCCGCTTGCGGCCATCCATTTTCACATTTACCGGATTGGCAAATCTGATATGGTTGAAAAAGGCTGTTCTCTCAACCATTTCTTGTTCGTCGAGCAAAGAATAACGGATAAAACTCTGATCCACTTCGGGTTGAACAGTAAAATAGCCCACGTTCATGGAGGTTACATTGTGGAAAAAATGTGACCCCGAGGAAGCATCGAGCGGGTAGCCTTCGAGGCTGGTTTCCACAATCACTTTAGCGTTGCTTATCTGCGGCCAGTTTACCGGAATACCTATCCACTTGTCGCGGGTGCCCCAGCGGCCGGGGCCAATCAGGACATACTTCCTTTTTTCAGCCCGCATTTTCTGGTTGAGAACATCAATCTCCTTTACCATTTCCATGGTCCGGCTTTTGTCAAACCGCCGGGGATCAATATAGATTACATCCTGAATTTCATTGATCAGGCCATTACCCATTCCTTTGTGTGAAAGAAGCACCATGTCTTCCTTCCTGATTTCGTTCAGGTCAACCTGGTAATCCTGCTCTGCACCAATCAAAGGCTTGATTTGCAGCAGATAGAATGTTGTTTTGTACTCCTTGTCACGGTTCAGGTCGATAGCAAACTCAATCTCAACAGGTGTTCCAAGCGCTTCTTTCACTATATCCAGCACCGTTTCAATGGTTTTTGCCAGCGGCATATACTCATATTTCAGGATATTTGAGAAATTGATAATCCGTGGCCCGGCGTGAGTTAACCCAGGAATGATGCGATTGTTGTCAGGGTCAAATACCGACGCCAGGTGGCGCATCGTACCGTGATGCTCTGCCACATCAATGTCGCTTTCGCGTAAACCGGCCATTTCACCTTCCAGCAGGTTGATATCTTGTTTGGCCAGGTCAACAGCCAGGAATTTCATCTGGGAATTCTTGAAGAGGTCTTTTGGCGAATAATTTTCAACAGCCGGATATTTTGGTGAAAACCTGTAAGCGCTGCCGCCTTCAACTACGTATTTGCCAAGCCCCAGGGCTGCGATAGCGTATCCTTCTTCGGGCGTCATATGCCCGAAAGGATAATAATTGTAGGATTGCGCAACACCGCTTATATGCGGATAATACAGGTCATCGAACTGGTTACCAACAACTTCCTGTATCACCACTGCCATTTTTTCCTCTTCGAGCTTGTAATTGATCGCCTCAATATAGCCTCGTGCTTCCGGCGAATAAACCGAAGCATATACCAGTTTAATGGCATCCATGAGTTGCCTAAGCCTCACATTGATGTCGGGATGATTATTGGGCAGCAGGTACGTCTCAAATATGCCCGCAAAGGGTTGAGCAAGAGAATCTTCAAATGTACCGGATGACCTTACAGCCAGAGGCTTTTCAATAAGCTTGAGAAGCACACGCAATCGGCGGATAAGGGTATCAGTAAGGCTGCAGCTGACAAACATCCTTCGTACTTCTTCATAATCATCCATCACCAGCACCTTTTCAAGGAGTTTGTTGCGCTCAATGAAATACTCGAACTCATCGGCCCCGATCACCGATGTTTTCGGCGACCGAATATTGATGTTTGGGATATGCTGGTTGAAGTCATAATTGTAAATCAGCGTATTGATGAAGGCAAGTCCGCGGCCTTTGCCACCGAGAGAACCAGGCATAAGGCTTACAACATTGTGCTCATCGAGAATTGCCGATTCTTCAAACGGAATAATCTTTCCTTTGTTCTGTTCGTTGCGGAACTGCTGGATTACTTCAATGAGGTATTTCCTCAGTTCTGAAGGACTTTTGAAATCAGTAACCTTTTGAGGATTAATAATTTTCGCCACCTGGATTTCGCCACGGGCCATAAGCCAGAGTGAAAAATGGTCCTTTTTGGCATGGTAAATCAACGATTCATCCGGGATAGATCGCAACAGGTTCTCAAATTCGCGCAACGATTTGGCAACAGCGATTTGCCGGCCTTCGCTGTCGCGATATATAAAGTTGCCGAAACCAAGGTAGTGCGCTATGAAGCTTTTAAACTCCTGCGAAAGACTTTCAGAATACTTATCGATAAATGTCGCCCTGAGGTCGTAGGCACGTTCGGAGTTTGAAGGCTCTGAGGACTGGATGATCACCGGCAGGTCGTGGATGAACTCACGAACATAGCTTACCAGGCTGAAGCCGGCTTCCGGATCCATTTTCCCGAGGCGCTCAAATTTTACATCGGTAATCAGACAAAGCATATAATCTTTCAGCTCATTGATGATCTGCATAGCTTCCTCGTAATTTGAAGCGAGCAATATCTTTGGCCTTGCCCTGAGTCTCAATACCTTATATAGCTCATCAGTGCTGACATCGTCTATAATACGCTTTGTTTGATCCATCACGATGCCATATAACAATGGCAGGTAACGGGAGTAGAACTGCGGACTGTCCTCAACAAGCAGGATTACCCTCACCATGCCAATCCGTGTGTCGTTCTCCACATTGATTTTATCCTCCAGCATTTTGATCATAGCAAAGAAAACCTTGCTTTCACCATTCCACACAAACACCCTGTCGATAGCCTGGTAGCGGCGGCAAACCTCGGTAAAATACTCTACGTCTGTGTTGTTGTTCAGCAGGGTAAATATCGGGATGTAAGGGAAGAGTTTCCTGATTTGCTGCGGAAGGCTCACTGCCAGAGTTTTATCAACACCTACCATGAATATTACAAGATCAAAATGCCGCGAGTTGAGCAGTTCAAAAGCTTCTTCAGCCGTGGATACACCGGTGATGCGTGGAACCGACGTGAGACTGAGCTGGTGGTATTCACCCAGAACATACTCCGAAAACCGGCCTTCACGCTCAATGGAATACGCATCGTAAAGGTTGGCAACCAATAATATCTCTTTTACCTTAAATGGCTGAAGATCATGATAAATGTCCCTGTTATAGTTGTTTTTATTGAGAAATCGCTGAAGCAACTGGCGGCCGGTAAGCGGCTGTTCCCTGGTTGTATCTGCCTGTAATTCATAGTGTTCGGCAATCCCGGATTTCTTAATAATTTCTTTGGCTGTAATGCTGTTCAGGTAACCTGAAATAGCTGTAGCCAGGTTTGCGATCAGGTGGCGTTCTTCTTTAAGAAATGGCCCTTCTTCGAATTGAAGAAATTCCTTGAGATAGAAAATATCAATGAAACCGGTCCTGCCGTCGATCGTATCAAACGACTGCCTTTGCAGCCACTGGGTAGTTATGAAATTTGGCGATCGGTACTCCTTTCCTCCGTATGAGATCCGGCATACAGTATAGTCAGGATACTGCCACGCGGCAGGAAAAATCATGGATAACTGCTGAAGGGTTTCATCAACCGGCTTGCCTTCCTTCAGAATTTCGGTAGTACGGTTGATGGCCGCAAGTTCTTTGAGCCTTTCAGTACGCTCAAAAATGAGTTGTTCGATTTCCCGTTGTGAGGGTTTCAGGATATTATCTTCATTCATACTAAGGCCTGATTGACGCTATTATAAAAAGTATAAAAGTAAAGAAATGAAATTGTTTATTCATGGTTTATAAAAGAGATTAGATCGTTTCCGATTAAAAAATTTGACCATTTTTACGGGTTTCACTTAATTGTATTTCATAACCACAGGTGGATCAACTGCTTGCCATTAAAATACAGTTTTTGAATATAATTTTCTGTAAATCTCGGTGATTACTTCAGTGTTTTACTGAATTCACTACGTTATTTACTTATTTTTTTATATCTATCTGTATATCAATACCGTATATTGTTATTCGAAAAACACAAATATTGCAAAATCTATTGCCATTTATATCAATATGAGTAATATTGTCGCATTAATCAACGTTCATCTCCATTTAATAACCTAATTATAAACTCTATGTCAAACAGCATTATTGACCAAAAAGTTGACCAGTTCATGGCCAAGGTCATCGCTAAAAATCAGGGTGAAATCGAATTTCACCAGGCAGTAAAAGAAGTGGTTCAGTCACTCATGCCATTCATTGAAGAAAACCCGAAATACAAAGGGGTTCTGGAACGCATGGTTGAACCAGAACGTGTAATTATGTTTCGTATTCCCTGGCTCGATGACAAAGGCGAATTCCAGGTAAACCGCGGCTTCCGCATAGAGATGAACAGCGCTATCGGCCCCTATAAAGGCGGACTTCGCTTTCACCCCACTGTTAACCTCGGCATACTCAAATTTCTTGCTTTCGAACAGGTTCTGAAAAACAGCCTTACAACCCTGCCAATGGGCGGTGGTAAAGGCGGTTCTGATTTCGACCCCAAAGGTAAGAGCGACAACGAAGTAATGAAGTTCTGCCAGTCGTTCATGACTGAACTTCAACGCCACATTGGCCCTGATACCGATGTTCCTGCAGGTGATATAGGTGTTGGCGGACGTGAAATCGGCTTCCTGTTCGGACAATACAAACGCATTCGTAACGAGTTTACCGGCGTTCTCACAGGCAAAGGGCTTGAATGGGGCGGCAGTCTTATTCGTCCGGAAGCTACCGGCTACGGTTGCACCTATTTCGCTGAAGAAATGCTGAAAACACGCGGTATGGATTTCAAAGGCAAAACTGTTGTTATTTCCGGTTCGGGCAATGTTGCACAGTATGCTACCGAAAAGGTCACCCAACTTGGTGGTAAAGTGGTCACACTCAGCGATTCAAACGGTTATATCTACGACCCGAATGGAATTGATGCTGCCAAACTGGCATGGATAATGGAACTCAAGAACATCAAACGCGGACGTATAAGCGAGTATGCCAAGAAATACAACTGCGAATATGTTGAAGGTAAAACTCCCTGGGGCGTTAAATGCGATATCGCTCTGCCATGTGCAACACAGAACGAACTGAACGGTGAAGACGCCAAGGTACTTGTTGCCAATGGCTGCTTCTGCGTTTCGGAAGGCGCCAACATGCCTTCAACTCCCGAAGCTGCTGACTACTTCATTGAAAAGAAAGTACTTTACGGCCCGGGAAAAGCTGCCAACGCCGGTGGTGTTGCCACTTCAGGCCTCGAAATGTCGCAGAACAGCATGCGCCTCAGCTGGACCCGCGAACGTGTTGACCAGGAACTGCACACGATCATGATCAATATTCACCATACCTGCGAAAAATTCGGCAAGGAAGGTGACGGCTTTATCAACTACGTAAAAGGCGCCAATATCGGCGGTTTCGTGAAGGTGGCCGAAGCTATGCTTGCACAGGGTTTGGTGTAATGAATAGTTAATGGTTAATGGTTAATGGCTAATGGCTAACAGCTATTGGCTAACAGCTATTGGCTAACAGCTAATAGTTAATGGTTGAAATGGATCGTAATATATTCCAAAACTGAAACTGATCATTAACCGGCGCAGAACAACCATTTTCTGATAACCATTTCCGGAAAACTAATCTTAAAAATGCCCCGCACCTGCGGGGTATTTTTTATTGTACTTATTCGTATTTTTAGCTCTTGTGAACACCGTACAAGGTTACTCTGCTGATTGTCCTTAACCCGCCGACTAATAAATGCTCATAATCTGATGATAAAACGAAAATTTTTCTGGGCCCTGCCTCTTGTAATTATCCTTACCAGCCTGTTGAGCAGGGTTTCAGCCCAAACAAATTCATCCGGAAATTCCTTAGCCGTTATCGCATATTGCCACGGTGCACCCGACGATCTGGACTCTTATCCTATTGAAAAACTCACCCATATTATTTACAGTTTTCTTCACCTTAACGGCAACGAACTTGTGGCCGGAGTGCATGACAGCCTGGCCATCACCAAACTTACCGGATTAAAAGAAAGAAATCCCGGCCTTAAAGTGATCCTGTCGCTGGGCGGCTGGGGTGGCTGCCCGACATGCTCTCAGGTGTTCTCAACCGAAAAAGGAAGAAAGGATTTTTCTATTTCTGTTAAAAACCTGCTTGAAAAATTCAAGGCCGATGGCCTTGATCTTGATTGGGAATATCCTGCGCTGGAGTCAATTCCGGGATTTGCCTATTCAGCGGCCGATAAGCAAAACTTCACGCTGCTGATCCGGTCATTACGTCAAACCATTGGAGAAAATTATGAACTGAGTTTTGCCGCCGGCGGCTTCACGGACTTTTTTGATAAATCCATTGAATGGGACAAAGTGATGCCGCTCATCAACCGGGTAAACATTATGACATACGATTATATCAATGGCTACAGCACAAAAACAGGGCACCACACGCCACTTTATTCAACCTCCGGACAGGAGGAATCCACTGATAATGCCGTGAAATTGCTCAGTACTTTTGGTGTACCCAAAAACAAGATGGTGATAGGAACCGCTTTTTACGCCAGAATCTTCAATAATGCTGACACTATCAATCACGGGCTATATCAAAAATGTCAATTTGAAGGGTTCGTTGGTTACAGGAGCTTTACCGAATACTTCAGCCAGCATCCCGGATTCGTCTTCTTTTGGGATGATATTGCCAAAGCCGCCTATGCGTATAATGCTGAGCAAAAGCTATTTGCAACATTCGATGATGAACGGTCAGTCGCTCTGAAAACAACCTATGCAAAAGAACAAGGGCTCAACGGAATCATGTTCTGGTCGCTGAACAGCGATGCTCCCGATAACGGTCTGATTGATATTATTTATAGAGCACTGAATCAAAACCCCGCTGTGTATGAACATTGAATCCTTTTTCAGCCTCACATATGGCATGTATATAGTGAGTGCTGCCGACGGTAACAGATACAATGGATATGTGTCGAATACTGTATTCCAGGTCACTGCCGAACCTCCGCAAATTGCGGTGAGCTGCAGCAAAAACAACCTGACAACGGAGATGATTGCCGGAAGTGGCAAATTCTCCCTTTCGGTGCTCCGGGAATCTGCTGATGCCGGCCTTATCGGCCTCTTTGGATACAAGAGCGGCAGGGACACGGACAAATTTGCAACAACAGAATATTTTCTCGGGAAAACCGGCACTCCCATCGTGACCAGCAATACCATTGCATGGTTCGATTGTGAAGTCAAAGTGCAGACCGATGCAGGCTCGCACATCATTTTCATTGGTAAAGTTGTTGATGCCGGCATTATTGACAACAGCATTCCGCCAATGACTTATGCTTATTACAGGGCTGTAAAAAAAGGCCTTTCGCCCAAAAACGCTCCTACTTATATTGATCCGGAAAAACATTCAGTGAAACCGCCAGTTTCAAAAGGAAAAAAATATCGCTGCCTGGCCTGCAGTTATATTTACGATCCTGCCGAAGGTGACCCGGAAAGCGGAATAGCCCCGGGAACACAGTTTGATGATATACCTGACGACTGGCAATGCCCCGTTTGCGGAGCTACAAAAGATATGTTCGAGGAAATTGTATGATTACCTTCTCTGAATGCAATTGACATTTGTTACATCACAAAAATCCAATCAAACCATGACCCCAACTGCACTTTTTAACGACATCAGGTTTTTTTGTACCGTGAATGCCAATGAAGAAACAGTGAAGAAATACTCGCGATATTTCAGGGATGGGTATGATGCCTATGGGTTGTCACTTGACCAGCTTGAGGAAAAGGTTCTCGACATACTTGAAGCTGAAACAACTACCTTCGATCTGATACTCAAAACCAGCAGGTTACTGGTTAAAAGCCCTAAGTACGAGGAAACAAGTTTTGCAATACTTCTCACAAAAGCATTTGCCAAAGATTTCACACCTGCTGTTTTCACTGAGATTGAGAAATGGTTTGCAAACGGCATAACCAACTGGGCGCACGCTGATGTTATAAGTGGCGAATTACTCATTGTTTTCCTGAAGAAAAAGATTGTGCCACTGTCAGGTTTTGAAACCTGGAGGACTGCCGGCAACAAATTTCAGCGCAGGGCAGTTCCCGTCACCCTTATAAAAATGCTAAAAACAACCGATAATTTCCTGCCGCTGTTTCAATTTATTGAACCGCTGATGGATGATGCCGAACGTGAAATTCACCAGGGATTAGGCTGGTTCCTGCGCGAAGCCTGGAAATTACAACCTGAGGTAACCGAAGAATTTCTGCTGAAATGGAAAGATTCTGCACCACGGCTCATTATCCAGTATGCCACTGAAAAAATGACATCAGCACAAAAAAAGAAGTTCAAAAAAGGAGCGTGATATAACTGAACATAACAGCAACCCTCAGCTAATGATTTTTTAACCAACAACTTACAGTAACTATGATTCAGCTCATCAAATCGCCTTCCCGGATAAAGGCTGCCGGCAACAAGGAAAAGATCATCGAAGAGTTTTTCGGAAGAGTGAACACTAACTCTCAGGAAATCAGCATTGCCAGGATGAAGAGCAGCCAGGGATGGGAAGAGCCGGGGCAATGTCCCGAATTTGATGAATACACAGTTGTGTTAAAAGGAAGCCTCCAGGTTCACACAAAGCTTGAGATGTATCTTGTTACCGAAGGCCAGGCTATACTTGTAAAGGCGGGAGAATGGGTGAAATACAGCACACCTTTTGCAGGCGGGGCCGAATACATGGCTATGTGCCTGCCTGCCTTCTCGCCCGAGACAGTCCACAGGGATGAATTCTGAAATCTGCTTTACCTGAGGTTCTCCCAATACCAGTCAATGGCTCTCTTCAGGCCTTCACGAACTGAAACCTGCGGATCATAACCCATCAACATCCGGGCTTTATCTATCGAAGCAAGAGAATGTTTGATATCACCCGGGCGCTCACCTACAAATAGCGGCTCGATGTGTCCGATGGCGGGGTCGAACTGTGAAAGGTTTTCACGAAGCAAGTAGAACAGTTCGGTGAGAGTGATCCTTTCTCCAAAAGCTATATTGTAACTTTTGCCCAATGCTTCGGCTGGAGCCAGTGCTGCAGCCTGGTTGGCATGGACCACGTTTTCAACAAAAGTAAAATCGCGTGATTGCTGTCCGTCACCATAAATCTCGGGGCTCTGGTGGGCGATGAGTGATTTAATAAAACGAGGGATCACAGCAGCATACTGGCCGTCAGGGTCCTGGCGTTTTCCAAATACATTGAAATACCTCAGTCCAATCACTTCCATCCCGTAAAGGCCGGCAAAAACACCGGCGTAAAGCTCATTTACTTTCTTCGTGACAGCATAAGGTGACAGAAGATTACCCGTTTCCTCTTCAACCTTGGGCAAGCCGGGATGATCGCCATAAACCGAGGAACTCGAAGCGTAAACAAATCGCTTCACCCCAGCATCACGCGCAGCAACAAGCATGTTCAGGAAACCATCAATATTCACCGAGTTCGTGGTTACCGGATCTTTTACCGACCTGGGTACCGAACCTAACGCTGCCTGGTGCAGAACAATTTCAGCATTTTTAACTGCCCGCCGGCAATCGTCAGGGTTTCTGATATCGCCTTCAACCAATATAAAACGTTCATTAATAAGAAATGACTCGATATTACTATGCTTTCCTGTAGCAAAATTATCAAAGCATACAACTTCGTTTCCCTGGCTGAGCAGCGCTTCAACAAGGTTTGACCCAATAAACCCGGCGCCCCCGGTTACTAAAACTTTCTTGTTCCTTATATGCTTATCCATATTGTTGATAAAAGATTCAAAGTTGCTGCAATTGTCAGAAAAGCACTGATTATTAACAGGTTAACGTTCTTCTTTCGTGGTAAACCATTCAAGTTTTTTCAGAATGCGGTCGAAAGTATATGATTGCACCAGCACAAAGTCTTTGTCATCATTAACCAGCGCAAACATCCGGTCAGGGTCATAATCAAGCGGTTTTTCGTAGAGATCAGTCGCATCGGCGGGCGCTTTCTTATGCCAAAGCTTAGCGCTGTGTTTCTTCCCGTGAATATCACTTACAACAATGATAATATCAGGCCTGAGTGATGTTATGGAATCTTTTAGCGTTTTATTTTCATTCAGAAATGATTCAAGGCTGATATTCCGGAACGACCCAAGATATTCGATCACTTTAAGTGTATCGAAATCAGGCAGAACTGCCCCTGTGATTGTCGAAAGCTCGAAATTGCGGCCACTTTTATTTTGCAATTGGAACGACAATGCCGGGTTTTCAGCATACTGAACTTCAACTGACGATATATCCGGCAAAATGAACGAGAATATGTTTCTGTCGCGCCAGTCGCTTTCCATTGCCGAATACCTGGCTGAAACAAATCCCCTGAAACTCGGAATATAAACGACATATGGCTCTTCGCTGCCTTCCATGAGCATATAAGTTCCGCGGTTATCCATGGTAGCATCGCCTACATAATATGTGCGTGTAAGCTTTTCGTGCGGAAAAAGCTTAATCTTGTCGAACAGGTTAATGCGATAAACTGTCTGGTATATCTCCACCTTCACCGATTTAGCCGAAAGCAGCTTGATCACTGTATTTCGGGCAGCTTTTGCCACGGGAGTTTTCACAGTGATATTGAGAAGCGTTTTCAGCATCCCATCTTTGGTTTCTTTCATCACCGGGTATTTCCCGTTCAGGGTCCAGAGGCCGTTTTCTTCCCTGTGCAGATTGCAGGTGTTATTGTTCTTGTCGGCGAGGAAAATGCGCGTGATATTCGATGTGTCACTTACGGCAAAATTCTTGTCCTTGCTACGGAGTGAACTGTTCGACCTGTTGATGATGAGCAATACGGCGATAATTGCCAGTATGGCTGTAATGATAAGCGCTCGGCTGTTCCGTTTATTTTTCATTAACTGGTTGATAATGCGTTAGTTTATGATACCTGAACGGTATCCTCAAATTCATTGACGGGTTAAAAAGGCCTTGTATATTTCCGGCGGCGTATATAGTATTGAATCGCTCCGAAAATCACAACGACCAATACCGGGAGCAGCACATTGATTAACTGCCATTTCACTTTCTCCTGTTTGACTTTCTCGCCATCGAGCAACCTCAGGCGAAGGTCTTTCGAACGCACCGATAACAAACCCGAATCATCACATAAGTAATTCAAGGCATTCATGATAAAATCCTTGTTGCCGAAAGTTTGCCCGCTGTACCGGTCATAACCCAGGGGCAAGGGATTGGGCCCGTTTGCTGAGGGCTGCACCTGGTTCTTTATCACATCACCATCACTCACCACAATCATAGCTGATGGGTTTCCGTTTCCAATAAACTGAATTTCAGGCGCTGATGCAATTTCGGCCGGTACACGGTTCATGAAGAGTGATGTAAATTTCCCTTCGAGAAGCAGGGCCACAATCCGGTATGGATCAGTGAATTTCGTAACATCCGGCTCCTGTCTCATCACTTCAGTAGTGATAAGTGCGGGAGTATTAAGCACTTTTGAATATCTGGAAGTTGTAAGCAGCACTGTTTTCTTAACATCAGTCGCTGTAATAGTGTCGATACTGCTGATAAATTCGGTTTTCAGCGCATTAAGGTTTCTTACGACAGGGTGTGGTGAGGTTGAAAAAATCACGGGGAAGTAATACCATGGCATCATCTCCATCTTAGGCTGGTCACCCATTTTGCCGGTCACAATTGGTATTTGCATAGCGTTGAGGTCCATGATCAGGTCAGGATTGAGCCTGCAGCCGTAGTTGAAGAAAAGATCGTCGAGGTTGAGGTTCATGGCCACGCCTATCGTCTCGTCCTGGTTCTGAAGACTGTCCATGCTGGCAAATACAGGATCTACAAGCCAAAGCACTTTGCCGCCGCGCATAATGTACTGGTCGATAATGAATTTATCCTTCTCGGAAAATGCTGAATCGGGTTTGGCGATAATGATAGCCTTGTACTTGTTCTTAACAACATAATCGGTCGAATCTTTCCCTTTCGGTGTCCGGGTGGTCAAACTTGATAATGCACCGTTGATCTTCACTCTTTCAACTACATAGTATTCTTCGAGACCTTGCTGGGCGTCAGCTGTGAAGAGTTGCGGCAATTCGCCATGGCCTTCAATAAATGCTATTGATGGTTTATCACCACCTCTCAGCCTGCTGATTGCACTTGCAAGTGTATATTCAAGCGACTGCACAGAGTTATTAAGCACTTCCTGGGGCGGGGTTCCAAGTTGCGAATGCAGCAGCTCAACCGGAATTTCTTTGCTTTTGTACGAAACCAATGCCCCCGGGAAAATGATCTGCTGTGAAGCGCCTCCTTCTGTTTTCACCTGAAGGCTCGTTGGGTTCAAACCTGCATCAACCAGTTGTTTGTATGTATTTTCGCGCTCACTCTGTGAAGAACTGGATGAAGGGTTAATAAACTCAAACTGGATATTATCGCTGTAAGCCCTGAATTCATCAAGCATTTCGCGGGTTTCGTTACGCAACCTTTTAAATCCCGCAGGAAAATCGCCTTCGAGATAGACTTTGAAATAGACCACGTCGTCGAGGTTTTTCAGCATCTTCTTGGTTGCCGGTGACAGTGAATAACGTTTCTCACTGGTGAGGTCAAGGCGATAGAACAGGTATGTGCCGATAACATTGAGCAGTACAATGATGGCAAGGCCCAGCAATAACTGGTATATGCTGCTGCGTCTGAGGTCTTTGCGTGATGATCTCATGTCGGACGGGGAAGTGTTTTTTACCATTTTCTGCGTTCGAGGTTAAAACGGGTTAACATGAGGAAAACTGCAATAAGACTCAGGAAGTAAATTATATCTCTTGTATCGATCACTCCCCGGCTCATCGATGCATAATGAGCACTTATGCCAAGCTGCTGTATGAAAAGGTCAATCCTTCCAAACAGCGAAAGGCTGTAAATAAATTCGAAGCCGATGTAAATAAAGCCGGAAAGGAATACTGCAATCAGAAATGAAACGATCTGGTTACCGGAAACTGACGAGGCAAAAATGCCTATGGCTGTAAAACCTGCGCCAAGAAAAAGCAACCCCAGATATGAGCCCCAGGTTCCTCCCATATCGATGTTGCCTGCAGGCTGCCCGAGGCGGTAAACTGATACGAAATACACGAGTGTCGGCAACAGCGAAAATAACACCAGCACAACACCTGCCAGGTATTTAGCCAGGATAATTTCCAGGTCGGTAAGAGGCTTGGTCAGTAAAAGTTCTATGGTCCCGCTGCGCTGCTCTTCGGCAAATGACCGCATGGTGATAGCCGGTATAAGGAAGAGGAAAACCCACGGCGCCAGCGTAAAGAGATTGTCGATACTGGCAAAACCATAGTCAGGAATATTAAATTGCATCGGGAATATCCAGAGGAACAACCCATTGATCAGCAGGAACACAATAACCACCGAATAGCCGATGAGTGAATTCAGGAAACTGCTGACCTCTTTTCGCAGTAAAGTATACATGCTTTTTACGTTGCTTTTGAAGACGCGCAAAAATACGCAATTAAGCAAAGCGGAAAAGCAATGAAAGCCTTAGTGTTTTGATGCAGAAAGAAATAAGTTGGAATATCTCATCAAGCAATATGAAGCAGTGCGATTGCCTGTAACATTACACTTTAAACTTAAACTTTAAACTTTATCCTCTAACTACGACATTTACCGGGTAATCGATTGTGAGTCCCAGCAATGACGCGGCTTTCCCCTGGTTGATGGCGATCTGGAGCAGCCCGTTTGACGAAAACAGTGCGCACATTTCACCTTCGGGCACATCGCCGTAAGCTTTTACCAATGAATTGATGACATAGGAATCACGCCGGAAGTTGATTGTGAAAGGACGGTTTTGAACCGTTTCGCGGAAAAGTTTTTCGTTAATGTTTACAAACACATTATCGTAGGAATCAATATACATAACACGGCCCAGAATATTATTCCCTTCAGTAACAGGCTGATACAGCGACTTGGGAACCAGGGCAGGTATTGGCGAACCCAGTTCTTCTATGTCTTTGCCTTCAGCGATATGGCAGGCTACTTTGGCAAAACGGTCGCGCGACGGGAAGGTAAAATAACCGGTATCCTGCAACACGTTGATAGAGATTATCTTCTGTGGCGGACCATCAAGTATCAGGGAAAAAATACCGTTATCGGCCCCTATGAAATAATGTCCTTCAGCAAAAACCACAATATGCTGATGAGTTTTTGATTCAATGGAATCGATGCCGATAATATGGATGGTCCCTTCAGGAAACTGCCTGAAGGAATTGCGCAGGACGAAAGATGCATGTTTGATATCGAAGTGCCTGATTTCGTGCGTTATATCCACAATGTTCACTCCGGGACAACGACGGAGAATAGCTCCTTTGACCGACGCCACGTAATGGTCGGAAAGCCCCCAGTCGCTGATTAAGGTTATGATCGGCATAAAACTGAATACCCTGAAAGGAATAGCTGTATTTTTGCATATCAAAAGTAGAAATTAATGATAATGTGAGCAGGGTTTAGCGATTTTTATTGGAAAGACTTTTCAAAAATCTGTAATCAACCGACATCAAGATACCGCTAAACAATGACTTCTGAGACATCGCAAACCGCCGAACTTTCAATCCCGATAGTCCCGATAGCTATCGGGATCGGGACTCAAACTCTCAAACTCTCAAACTTTCAAATTTTCCTTCCAAGTGACCGAAAAAACCATCAGCCTCGAATCGTACAGCCCGCTTGAAGTTTACGGCATCAACGACCGGAATATCAACCTTTTGCACGACCTGTTCCCAAAACTTCGCCTCGTTGCCCGCAGTGATATGATCAGAATTCAGGGTGAAGATCAGGATATTGAACAGTTCGAGCAGGTATTTACTTCGCTGTTAATGTACCTCGACAACTTCGGCAAACTTGACCTGGATGACGTCAGGCGACTGGCCACCAATGGCAATGCTAGCGAAGAGTCGGTAAATTTCAGGGAGGTGAATGCTGACGTACTTGTACATGGAAGAAACGGAATGATGATCCGTGCGCGTACACCAAACCAGCAGCGGATGGTCGAAAGCATTTCGCGAAACGACATGATCATAGCTGTTGGCCCCGCCGGGACAGGAAAAACCTATACAGCAGTTGCCCTGGCCGTGAGGGCACTCAAAAATAAAGAAGTCCGTCGAATCATACTTACCCGCCCGGCTGTTGAAGCCGGTGAGAACCTCGGCTTCCTTCCCGGCGACCTCAAGGACAAACTCGATCCCTACCTGCAACCGCTTTACGATGCTTTGCGCGACATGATTCC
>DAONEL010000046.1:7413-19334 GCA_035403045.1 Bacteroidales bacterium | reverse complement strand
CATCACAGAATGCAACACAATACGAATTGATGATAATGCAGGGTGCAACAACAGTTAAGGACACAATAATATCTGGCTTAACTGCTACGATTCCAGGACTTAATGCCATAACAACGTACACATCAAAAATTCGAGGGCAAAACACTGCAGGAAGTGGTGATTGGTCTCCTATAATAACATTCCAGACAGCAGATGTAATTCCAGGGTCTAATAATTTTACTCAGCCCGCAAATAATGCAACAGGCGTTCCAAGGCCCGTATTCTTTGAATGGACGCAATCTCAGAATGCTACGCATTACGAGTTATTGATAACAAATAACGGTAATACAGTCAAGGATACTACAATATATGGTCTAACGGCTACGATTCCAGGGCTTGAAGCTATAACACAATACGAGGCAAAAGTTCGTGGACAAAACACATCAGGCAATAGTTCATGGTCGCCAATAGTATTATTCGAAACAGAAGACTTGATGCCAGGATACACAGAAATAACAAAACCAGCAAACAATGCTACAAATGTATTATACCCAGTATTATTCGAGTGGACACAATCTCAGAATGCTACGCATTACGAATTATTGATTACGCAGAATGGTAGTACCGTCAAGGATACTACAATATATGGTCTAACAGCAACAATTCCAGGATTATTCCCGAACACAGAATACGATGCAAAAGTTCGTGGCCAGACAACAATAGATGGTGATTGGTCATCAAATACACATTTCAAGACTATAGATGATGTAGGCGTAGAAAATCCAGTCAAGAAAGAATTAAGCGTATATCCAAATCCATTTACGGATTATATCAATCTAAAGACTACAACAGAAAATCCGCTAACGCTAGATATAGAAATATATGATATGTCAGGAAAACTGCAAGAGAATCTGCATGAGAACCTTTATGGTTTAACAGATACAAGATTTGATGTGTCAAGATTAACTCCTGGGATGTATATAATGAATATACATGCAAAGACTAATAGTGTAAGCAGGATGTTCTATCACATACAATTGATTAAAAAATAGAAATACAAATACACACGACAAATCGATCTAACGTACTAAGAAACTGATAAACATGATCTACATACCTCCTAAACCTTGTGTTCGGCCATGTCCGAACAGATTGTAATTATTTGTTTTTCAATCTTTTATATTTAATTAATTCGCATAACGGACAAACTTCAGACAAAGCCATCATAATATCTCATACAAAAACGTTAAAAAACAACTATTCAGTAATGAAATAAATTATTATCTGGTAATGAATAATTTTACTAATTTTTATTAATTAACAGTTAATGATTGTATATTTGCACAAAACCATAACCGATGAAAGAAACGCTGCTACAAATAGCCTACTCCCAGAAAGAAAGGCTTTCGGCCAAGCCCGGCCTCGTGGAACGTGAAATGATGGCTGCGGCGCGCAAAACCCTGCACACCGATAACCGCATCCTCGTAATAACCGGCATGAGGCGTACCGGCAAGTCAACACTCCTGCAGCAACTCATGGGTGAAGTTGAAAACTACTGCTATTTCAATTTTGAAGATGAAAGATTGATGGATTTAAGGGTTGAACATTTTGGCGACCTCGAGGAAGCGCTCATCGAGGTGTATGGCCCATCGGCTTACTGGTTTTTCGACGAAATCCAGAATATCAGCAATTTCGAAACAGCAGTCAGGCGGATGCAGGATGACGGTAAAAAAATCATACTTACAGGTTCCAATGCATCGCTGCTGAGCATGGAGTTTGGGACAAAACTCACCGGGCGATACAAGCAGATAGAGTTGTTTCCGTTTTCGTTTGCCGAATACCTCAATTTCATGAAAGTGGAGTTCAGCAACAAGCATTTTTACTTGCCCGAATCGAAAGTGATGCTCCGTAATCATTTTTCGCAATGGATGGAAAAAGGCGGCCTCCCCGAATACCTTCTGTACAATGACCTGGAGTATGTAAAAACCCTGTTCGACAATATATTATACCGCGATATCATAGTACACTATGGGATCAGGCGGCATCGCGAGTTCAGGGAACTGGTGCAACTGCTGGTCAGCAATCTTACCCTGCCGGTTACATACAACTCACTCATGAAGGCTGTCGGCTTTTCAAATGCCGATACCATAAAGGAACATCTTGCTTACCTGGGCAATGCCTATGCTTTTTATGAGCTATTCCGATACAATGACTCGTTGAGAAAGCAAATGGCAAATCCGCGGAAAGTGTATGTTAACGATCTGGCATTTCATACGCTGATCGGTTTCAACAACTCGCAAAATCTCGGTCGCAGGCTCGAAAACGTAATCTATATGTCGCTGAAGAGAAAATACACTGATTTATACTCCTTCAAAGGCAATCATGAGTGTGATTTTGTGGTGAAGGACCGGCAACTCGGCAACTTCGCCATACAGGCTTGCCATGCCGTGAATGCGGAGAATGAGCCGAGAGAAGCCGGTGGCCTGGTTGAAGCCATTCAATCGCTAAACCTGACATACGGGTTAATCATCACGTTCGACCAGGAATTCGACCTGCAGTATGGCGGTTACAGCATTACTGTTGTGCCTGCCTGGAAATGGATGCTTACAGAACAATAACCATGAAGTTGTTTTAAAACAAGTTATAGCATGACAATTGATGGAGCAATTTCGTAATTTGCCGGTTGAAATTGATATTTTATTTAATATGCCAAATATTATTAGTTATTTTTGTTCGTTATATCAAACAAAATGGAAAAAGATATCATAAAAAAAATAATCATCGAGAATCAGCAGCGGATTCCCGGCCTTCCGGTATTGAAGCGTGATTATTCGGCAGAGCCCTCAGCCAATTATATCATCACAGGCCAGCGCCGGGCTGGTAAAACATGGTTTATTTTCAGCATCCTGCAGGATATGATTGCGGCAGGACTACCCTCAGAGGCTGTTCTGCACATCAATTTTGAAGACGAAAGGCTGATTGGAACAGGTGTGAATGATCTTGAAACCATAATGGAAAGCTACTTTGAATTGTTCACGCATACCCCGGTGATCTTTCTCGATGAAATACAAAACATTGAAGGCTGGCAGAAATTTGCCCGCCGCCTCGCCGACCAGGGTTACAGGGTTTATATCACGGGGAGCAATTCGCAGATGCTGAGCGGTGAAATGGCTTCAACCCTTGGCGGCAGGTTCCTGGTAAAGGAAATCGGCACACTCACCTTCAGCGAGTATTTACGGTTTAACGAGCTGAAGGTTGAAGACAATATAGCATACTCGCAGCAAAGGTTCGAAGTGATACGTTTGTTCGGGCAGTATCTCACGTTTGGCGGGTTCCCCGAGATAACGAAGTTTACCGATAAAAAAGAGTACCTGAGCAGCCTGTTTCAGAAAGTATTCCTCGGTGATATAATCGCCCGCAACCAGGTGAGAAATGCCAATGCATTGCGCATACTTGTGAAGAAGCTCGCCGAAAGCACCATGGACGAGGTTTCGTATAATCGTATGCGGAATATAATTTCATCCACAGGGTTGCAGGTGGCAACTACCACAGTAATTGAATACGTTAAAATGCTTGAATACAGCTACCTGATCAGTCCGCTGGAGAATTACAATGCAAAGATCACGGAACGCGAATCAAAGAAGAAATACTATTTCAGCGATACCGGACTGTTAGCGCTTTTCCTGATCGATCCGCCGTCATTTCAGCTTGAAACGCTTGTTTTCAACAGCCTTAAGAGAAAACACGGTGCCGATCTGCATTATTTCAGAAATGGTTACGAGACTGATTTTATCGTCCCTGGCAAACTTATCGTGCAAGCTTGCTACTCCATACAGGATGCCGCTACACGCTCCCGGGAACTTACAGCGATTATTAAAACCGGCAATAAATTTGAAACTGCCGAAAAACTGATTGTCACCTTTGACACTGAAGAGATCATACAGGAAGGCAATGAAGAAATCAAGGCAATTCCTGCATGGAAATGGTTAATGAATAATTTTTAAACCTTCACAATACTACAGCCATGACCGAAACCACACCCAAAGGCAAAGACCTCGTAGCTTTGATACGCATCGCCGACCTTGAAGAATCGCCGTACCAGGCCCGTTTTGAGGCGCTCACACCCATGCTTGGTAAAACAGCCAAACAGCAGGATATTGATGAGCTGGCAGCCAGTATTGGCGAAACCGGGCTCATGCAACCCATCATCGTCCGCCCTCTAGAAAATGGCAAATACGAGATCATCGACGGCCATCGCCGCATGAAAGCTATGCTCAAGCTGGGTCGCGGGCAAATAATGGCTATCATCAAAGATGTGACGGAACGCGAAGCCCAGGTGATGCATGTGGTAGGTAACCTCCAGCGCAAAAACCTGAAACCCGTTGAAGCAGCGCTCACTTACCAGAAAATGCTCGACACAGGCATCTTCAGGGACAAGCGCGAACTCAGCAAAGCCATTGGTAAAGACGAAACCTATGTTGGCGACCTGCTTTCGACACTACAGCTCGACCCGCGCATAATTGAAGACCTGGCACAGAACAACCTTATAAAAGACCTGAGAATACTTCGTTTGATAAGGCTTTATGCTCCCCTGGACAAAGAAGGGAGGTCGGATGCGCAGTGGGAGCTTTACCGCAAAGTACTGTATTCAAAAATGAGCCGCAAAGAACTTTCGGTTCTGGTTCGAAAACCGGTGAATAATCCTGTGTTGCGTTCATGGAAAATGAAAACCGCCTCCCGCACCGTCACCATCAACCTAAACACCGGCATACTCGATACAGTAAAAAAAGAAAAGCTGATGCAACTGATCGCTGAAAAAATGAAAGAGATCAGTGATTCGTTGTGATCCGGCCGGTCAGATATAATCAGGATTTCGGTACTAATGCGGAAAGCATCGCTTTCCAATCGCTCTTCTTAGGAATCATTTCCTTGTACCAATCCTTGTATTCTGCTGAAAAGAACCACAGGAATAGCATGCTTGTGAACAGGTAAGAAACTGATGTGGCGATTCCGGCCCCGCTGAACGAGAATAATGGTATGAGAATAAAATAGAGAGTAGCTGAGACAGCCAGTCCGGCAGTGGAAATGATCGTATTGCGGTAATAACGGCCGGTTCCTGAAAAATAATGCCCGATGATAATGGCAATATTGTAAACTACCACACCGGGAGCCAGTGTCCATATCACCGGTTTGACACCCTCAAACCCTTCACCAAAAATCCATGCGTAAGTCCCTGCCGGTATAAGCAGCAGCGGTATCACAAGGAAAAAACTCATTAACAGGCAGATAGCTGTGATCTTAATGGACAACCGCGCCGACTCATCACGGTTTTGCGTATTGCTTACCTTTGAATATTGAACCAGGGCCATACTCTTGGCTACCAGCCATATAGATTCAGCAATTGAAATGCCATTGCTGAAAACGCCCAGCGCAGCAGCACCTTTGTATTCTTCAAGCACGTAATAACTCAGCCTGAAACTGAGTAACTGCGTTATATGGGCCGCCTGGTTCTGAGCACCCAGCCTGAACATCTCTCGTATCACCGGCTTATATTCGATTGATGATTTCACCTTAGTCAGCTCAATGCATTGCACTAAATATATTGTGCTGATTATAAAGCATATACCAAGCGAGATGTATAATGACCAAATGTACACTTCAACCGTGCGATAACCGGTAAAAAGGAAGAAAGCCAGTAAGCTAAGCACAAGCAACAGCGACTGGAAAAGTACCAGAAAATTCGATTTGTCGATTTGTTCTTTCCCGAGCAATATATTTGAGTGAATGCTTACAATTGAATTGATAACCGCCAGAAGGCAGATATGAAGGACAAACTCGCTGCCGACAAGGTTTGTTGAAATCAGCACAACATATGATAACAGACTCATAATGAGTGTCCACACATACGATGGAATCAGTAAAAGTGTAGCCTTAAACCTGGGTGTGAGGTACACGAGTGTTGCCCCTCCAACGAAGTTTGCGAAGATGAGTATGAAACTGATTGTTGTAAGAATGATGCTTTGCGTACCTTTTCCCTCAGGCCCCAGGTATTGCGACAGAAGCACAGCGATCGCCAGGTTGATGACAGCCGCAAACGACCTGATTCCCAAAGTACTTATCAGCTTTTTAATCATGGATCAGTCATTGGTATTTTTCTTCCGGGCAAGCACATCCTGGTAAACTGCAGCTATCTGGTTGCCAATTACTTCGTTGCTGAAATTATCGATGGCGTATTTCCTGATGGATTCAGGGTTGTAACGGCCATGATGGTCAATCAGGTCTTCAATCGCTGAAAGCAGGGCATCTTCATCTTCCGACTTTACCAGCAATCCCTGTTCCTCATGGATATATTCTGCAATTCCTCCGACATGAGTAGAAATAAAAGGAACTCCGCAGGCGAAGCTTTCGGGAATTACCACGGGAAAATTTTCATACCGGCTGAACATCACCTGGAAATCAGCTTGTTGCATAAGTCTTGCCAGCTCTTCATTTTCTTTCAGGCCGGTGAAATCCACCATTGTACCAGACAGCCCAAGAGATTGCGCATAGGCAACTATTTTCTCAAAATCGATCCCCTCTCCCACCATCGTACAATGCCAGTCAGTACGCTTTTCGGACAGTCTTTTTAATACGCTGAGAATCCCTGTAATATTTTTCTGGCGGTCGTCGAAACAGGAAACATGGAGGATCGAAGCCTGCGGCCTGCCTTCGTTTGAATGATCAGGAACAAATAAAGAAGTGTCAACAACATTAGGAATTACCCGGTAATTATCATTCGTCAGCCCGTGCGAAATCATGGCGTTCTTCAGGTTTTCGGTGACAGGCATCACAGCCGATGCATGCCTGACCACCGTGCGTGTAAGCAGTTTTCTGAACAATCCGTTGAAATTATCCATCCCGGGCAAATAGCGTGTCCAGTGCTCGGTTATTACATAGGGAATACCTGTTAACCATTTGTAAACCAATGCAATTACACCAAGTCGGGTGAGAACATTAACATGAATAATATCAGGCTGGCCAACTTCTTTGCTGATAAGGCGAAATCCCGCAATATGTGCCCTGAAGAACCTGATCAGGTTGATGATTGATGCCAGAATTCCAGGTTTGCAATTGCTTGCTTTGCAGTAAACAGTCAGTTCATGGATTCCTGAGTCATTGGAACGTAAAACTTCGAACTTTTGCTGCTGACCGGAAGGTGAAAGATGCACATAAAGCACCGAAACGTTGTATTTTACTGATACTGAAAGTGCATGACGGCGGATAAAAAGGCCGGGCATCGGGTCGTAACGGTTTGGATACCAACGAGGCAGGAAGAGTACATTTTTGCGCCGGTCCATCAATTCAAAGTCTGGGTGTAGGGTTGTCCAAAAATAAAAAAAATCATAAAAGGAGCTCCTGATTAAAAGGCTTCAGAAATAATAACGAATTTTGCCCGTTCAAAATTTCAACCAACAGAAATGACTCGCAATAAAAATAACCTCATACTTTTTCTTATTCTGATCCTGCTGATCCCGACATTATCAGTTGCCCAGCAAAATCTTCCGTTCACCGTTAAATGGCGTTCGGTGAGAGAGGTAAAAGAACTGCAGCAGAAAGCTACACGGCCGATACTCATCCTGTTTTACGACCCGGCTGATGACTCGTCGAAGATGTATATTCAAAACACTTTCAGCCAGCGAACCGTTGTAGGTTATGTAAATTCGGCATTTTACGCGATTAAGTTCGACGTAACTACCGACTCAGTCATTGACTATTTTGACAATAATACCTATACCAAAAAGCCCGGCAGCCGCTATCATGACCTGGTGATGAAACTTACCGGTGACAAACCAGCCTTACCAACTTTGGTAGTTTACAACCGCAACGCGAAAGGTTATACTTTCTCAGGTTACCGCAACCCTGACGACATGGTATGCATACTCACATACATTGCTGAAAACGTTGACCTGACGACTGAATTCAATGTTTGGGCCAAAGAGTTCAGTAATACTTATTTCCCTGAAAAGGATACCGCTGAAAATCCTGCCGGCATAAACTGGATGTCGCTCAAAGATGCATTGGCAGCCAGCAAGGAGAACCCGAAATACATGTACATTAACTGGTACACGACCTGGAGCACTCCCTGTAACGTAATGATGCACAATGCTTTCTCTGACAAGTACATTGCCCGGTTCATGAATGAATATTTTTATTGTGTGCGGCTTGATGCCCAAACGATGGATACTCTTTACTGGGGCAAACAATATTATAACGAAAACAAGCCTCATCATTATCACCAGATGGTACTGGCGATGCTGGAAGGTAAATTATTTTTCCCTGCTCACATTTTCTTCGACAAGGAAGGGCAGATCATACAGCATGACCAGGTTTTTCTCAGCAAACCTGACTTTTATATGCTTGCCAATTTTATTGCAACCGGCTCATATAAAACCATGAAAGTGAACGAATACCGGAAATCATTTTTTGAGCCGCCCAAAAACGAAGAGTCTCAAATTAAACACTAGCTTTCTTTTCCATCAGGAGATGATTGACAGCTTTAATAGCGAGTTGTAACCTGTTATCGCCTGTGCCATTGACAATTACATATGGCAGCCCGTTTTTCTCAAGTTCCGATTTATACAATTCAAAAAGGAACCCGCGCTTTTGAGGATGCTCTCTCAAGGGATCATACTCCCAGGGCAAATCGATATCGCATAACAGGTATAAATCATACCGGTGACTCTTTACCAACGAATTTATGTAGCGGTGGCAACGGCCATACTTAACCATACACCATATCCTGGTCACAATGGACTCGGTGTCGCAAAACAACAACTGGCCTTCAGCGAGGTTTACTGCCGCAGAGTTTTCTGACAAAAGCTGGCCTTTGGCAATTTCGAGGATATCATGATAAATATAAGGCCTGCCGATTTTATCGAGGTATTCGCGGGCATATTCCTTCACCCATAGCGTGTTATAATGCCGTGCCAGATGCATAGCGAGCCACGACTTTCCGGTGGATTCAGGCCCGGTTATGGCGATCCTTATCAACTGTTTTTCAGCTTTTTCTTCCATTCGATGTATCCCGATATAGCCAGCGCAGTAAACACAACATATTGGAATCCTGTAAATACCAGGCCTTTATAGGCGAATAAGGGTATTACCAGTATATCACCGGCAATCCATGCAAGCCAGTTTTCTATTTTCTTCCGGGCCATCAGCCACATGCCGATGATAAAAAGGGCTGTTGTAAATGAATCAAACATCGGTACAGTGCTCGGCGTATAATTATCCAGAATAAACCAAAGCAGCCCGAAAAACCCTAAAATAAGGGCAACATTATAAACCCATTGCCAGGTTGTAAGCCTGCTGACCGGCACATGACGGCTGTTTTCATCGCGGCGGCTCCAGTTGTACCAGCCGTAAACACTCATGATGAAATAAAAAACATTGATGCCCATATCAGCAAACAGCCCGGCAGAAAAACACAAATAGACATAAATCAGCACGTTTACAATTCCTGTCGGGTAGGTCCAAATGTTCTCGTTACGGGCAAAAAACACACTGAGTATTCCGAGTATTACGGCTACAAATTCGAGCCAGGTTGTTGCCAGCAATCCCTGGTAGAGTGAATCGATAATGGTAAGGATATTCAAGCGGTAGAAGATTATCAGTATCGCAAAAGTACGATTAGTGCCGGATTAATAAAGGAATAGCATACCGAAATGTATTACTTTTGGCGACAGTTTACCACGCATTATGAGAACCAAACGCCTGCCGGTTTTACTTTTTATTGTACTGGGTTTCATTGTTTCGAGCTGCCTCACCTGCGAAAAGAAGGAATATATTTTCGAACTCTCAGGTCCCGAGTCAGGAAAGCTCACGATACGATTTATCAATATTTTTTCAAACAGTCTAGACTCAGCCGGCGAAATACAGTCCGATTATGATGAACTGATGAACATGTGGTTTGCCGGCGAAAAGATCGAACGCGACTATCCTATGGCCCGCAAGTTCAGGAAGCGGCTGTATGAAGCCAACGGGCAACTGTGCGGCGAGATATCGATGGAGTTCAGCACGCTGAAATCAGTGAGGCTTTACAGGTACGATCTAGGTTCACCTTATATGATCAACACGACTACTATGCCCGACGACGGTGAAGTTTTTCAGAGTTCAAACGGTGAGTTTGGCGGCGATTTTATGCCGGTCGTTTTTTGGAGGCCTGAAAATAAAACACTTAGACTGGTAACCACCATAGCCAAACCCGACACTTCGTGTGTGAGCCTGCTTGACACCTGGAGAGCGAATACAAAAAAACGGTAAACTATCTGGCTGCTGCCACCTCCTCAGCCAATAATCTCACATTCAGCCCTTCAAAGTTACCTGAACTCATCATCAGGAGATTCCTGTTTTTCCAATTCTGTTTCAGCAGTTTCTCCCTCAGTTTGGCGGAATCAGTAAATACCTGGAGTTTGGTGTTGTTAAAAGCAAATTCGATGTCAAGCGCCGAAAGCGCCGGGAGTTTCTTTAATTCAAGCGCATGATGGCTGAAAAACACGATGGCTTCATCGGATTCGTTCATTGAGTCACGGTACTGGTAGAGGAAATCTTTATTCAGGCTGCTGTATGTATGCAGTTCAAAACATGCCGTGAGTTTCCTGCCGGGATATTGCTCCTTGGCAGCATTGATCGTCGCTTTCAGTTTAGACGGAGCATGGGCAAAATCGCGGAAAACGCTTGTTGTACCGTTGGATTGAAGCAGTTCTAGGCGGTTATTGGCTCCTTTATAAGATGCGATTGCGCTGTAAAATGTATGATCATCCACTCCCAGCAAATTACAAACATTTCTGGCTCCTTCAATATTCATCAGGTTGTGACGGCCGAAAACCTGCAACCTGAAATCTCCGCAAGTGGTCTGAAGAATGGTAACACCGTCTTCAACAAAAAATTCCGGGATACCGTAAGCAATCTTCCTTACATTTCCGGGCGTTTCGGCAGCCACTTTCACAACCATTTCATCCTCAGCGCAGTAAACCAATGCACCGCCCTCAGGAACTAACCCGGCAAATATCCTGAACTGCTCGACATAATTATCAAAAGTCGGGAAGACATTCATATGATCCCAGGCGATTCCACTGATCAGGGCAATATCAGGCTGGTAAACGTGGAATTTAGGCCTCCTGTCCAATGCCGAAGTGAGGTATTCGTCCCCCTCAATCACCATATACTTTGCTGAATTACTGAGTTTTACCATCACGTCAAAACCATCGAGCTGGGCGCCAACCATATAATCGGTATCAACGCCGGCAAGCTTCAGCACATGAAGGATCATGGCTGTGATGGACGTTTTGCCATGGCTGCCACCTATCACTACGCGAAGCTTATCCTTGCCTTGCTCATAGAGAAATTCGGGGTATGAGAATATTTTCAAACCCAGTTCTTTAGCTCTTGCAAGTTCAGGATTGTCGCCACGTGCATGCATGCCGAGAATCAAGGCATCAACTGATTTGCTTAGCTTCTCAGGAAACCAGCCATACTGCTCTGGCAATAAGCCATGGTTCTTCAGCCTTGTAAGCGCCGGATCAAAAATCTCATCATCTGATCCGGTAACATGGTATCCTTTTTTGTGCAATGCTATCGCAAGGTTATGCATCGCGCTGCCGCCAATAGCTATGAAATGAATATTCATTGATGGGGTGTATTGCGTTAATTGTTGTCGTTAAGTTTTTAAGGTTTAGTGCGTTGTGCATAGTGCTTGGTTCCTGGTGCCTTGTGCCAGGTTCCAGGTGCCGGGTGCCAGGTGCCGGGTGCCGGCAATTCAAACTTCGTTTGTTTAAATGTTCGTTTGTTCCAGGTGCCGGGTGCCAGGTTCCAGGTTCCAGATGCCAGGTGCCGGGTGCCAGTCTAAAGTCTCCAGTCCCGATAGCTATCGGGACCAGTTTCAAGTAGTATTTCCCAAGTCA